>NZ_VOSM01000017.1 GCF_007997015.1 Lujinxingia vulgaris | reverse complement strand
GGGAAGAAGCGCTGCGTTTTTCCCTGCGGCACGCTGTGGCTGAGGCGAAACGCGCCGATCACGTGCCGGGAGGGGGATCCCAGTGAGGCGGGGCTGGCGGCGAATTTTCAGAACTATCAGGTTCGCGGTGGGCGGGGGAGAGAGGTCGCTTAGGGGGCTTGAGCGCGGTCGTGCGTGGGGAGAGTTCCGAGGTAGATGGCTCGCCCTGTTGGTGGAGCACTGTTTAGTGGAGCAATGTCGAGAATCCGGGGAGAGTATGTCTATTTCGCGCTGAGGATGCGTTGAGGCGGAGCTCTGTTCGCGGGGTGGGGGTGAGCGAGAGAGGCGCGAGGATTTTGCTCAACGGATAGGGATGGGGGCGGGCAAAAGGCGGTAATTTCCGGTCATTTTCGGATGGATTGCGGTGTATTGGGTGGCGTTGATGCCAGTTTGGGGGGAAATCGAGCGAAATTCGCGGCATTTTCGACGGGGTGAGAGCGCGTAGAGGCGCATAAATACGGGACTTCTTTCGACTGTCGGTCGTTTGACCGATACGACCGACGGTCGTTTAAGTGTCGCGATATCGCGATGGGATCGCACTCACCCCGCACTCCGACCGACCTTCTCCGTGGCCCGGGCCGCCTCACGTTCGACCAACCTCGCCAGCAACTCCGGCTTCTCGCTCAACGGGAGGTGCCCCGCACCCTCCACCACGTCGAGCGGCGCGTCGGGGAAAAGCTCCTGCCACATCGGAATCCCGCGGATCAGCGCACCAAAAGTGCGCTCTCCGCGTACGAGTGAGAGTGGGGTTTGCACCGAGGCGAAGCGCCGCGCGTTGCCCATCCGATCGAGCTCGCGCAGGTAAGCCAGCGTGGTGCGGTTGGGGGTATGAGCGACGGTGGTCATGTCCGGCTGCTCGTCGCTCTGCGCGGAAAGCGAGCGGTTGGTGAGCCAGCGACCCAGCGGGTTGGCGAAGGTCGAGACGTAGGCCAGGCGGCCGAAGCCGGGGATCAGAAAGAGCTTCAAATACCAGGGGTTAAACGCGAAGGGCTCGACCATGACGAGGTGGTCCAGCGCGCCCGGATGGCGGCGCAGAAGCTCAATTCCGAAGAGGGCGCCGCTGCAACTTCCCACGGCGATAAAGGGACCGGGGTGAAGATCGCGCAGAGCGCGCAGCCACGCGGCCACCGGTTCCACGATGGTATCCAGGGTGAAGTTCGCCGGAGCCGGCGAACGGCCGTAGCCCGGCCAGTCGCAGGCCGCAAAAGCGCGGTCGGGCGGAAGGTGCTCGCGAAGCGGATCGAAGGTGTGGTGGCTTCCCCCCCAGCCGTGCAGACCGATGATGAGCGGGCCTAGTTTGAGGTCTTCGACGACGTGCAGCGAGGGGGAGACGGTGAGAGCGGTCGGCATGATTATTTTCCGAAAGACGGCGTAAGGCTGACGAGCAAGTTGGGCACCGCCGGGGCGCCGTCCAGGACTAAAATCTCACGTGTTGAGCAGCCCCTGAAGCTCGCCGACTGCGTCGCGTAGCTCGGCGGGGCGGCGGCGCGCGATGTCGAGGATCTCGACGATGAACTTCATCGACTGGCGCGGTGTGTTGAGCAGCCCGTGGCGATGAAGTCCGCTGACGATGCGGGGGAGAAGCGTGTCGAGGGCTGGCGGAAGGGGCTCCTCGTGTGCGGCGCGGTAGAGGCGCAGCACCCGGCTTGCGAGTTTTTCAAAGTCGTCGCCACCGAGCAGCTTCAGGTCGATGAAAGCGTCGTCGGGAGCGGCCTGACGCAGCACATCGACACCCTGGTCGTCTGGTGTCATCGCGAAGATCGCCAGCAGCCCGTGACGACTGTGGTAGCGGGCCGGAAGGGTCTGTAAGACGCCCAGGCCGCCTCCGGAGAGGTCGTCGCGCTCAAAGGGCGCAGCGTCGGCGCCCACGCTGGCGGCGGCCATCGCCTTAAAGAGGTTCTCGGCGTGGGCGCGGTTCTCGCTGGAGAGGAGCGCGAATCGCTCTGCTTCGTCAAAGAGGAGCACCAAACCCCGGTAACCGGCGTCGCGGGCCAGGGTGTCGATGCCGCTCAAAAGGTAGGCGTAGATACGTGCCCAGGGGCGATAATCTTTGAGGCTGTAGACGGTGCGGTGCTTGCCCCGAAGTTTGCGCAGATCCTGGTCGAGATCGCGGTTTCGGCCGATGGGTTGACCCTCGATCCAGCGCATCAGGCGGTCGCGAAGCTCCGGGTGGGCACCGACCGGGAGTCGTTCAAAATGGGTCAGCGCGGTGGTCAGATAGAGATGCGCCGAGGGCGCTGGAAGATCGTTGCTCTCCTTGACCGAGGGTTGATTTTCCACGACCGAGGGTCGTCCGGGGGCATTGACCGAGGGTCGATTTTCCATGACCGAGGGTCGTCCGGGGGCATTGACCGAGGGTCGATTTTCCATGACCGAGGGTCGTCCGGGTACAGAGGGTCGTCCGGGTACAGAGGGTCGATTTTCCACGACCGAGGGTCGTCCGGGTACATGGCGTTCGGGCACATCGGGAAGGTCGAAGCGCGCGCGGGCGATGGGGCTCTGAAGCGCGCGCTCAAAGAGCGGGGTGAGCCCCTGGCGGGGGGCATCGGGGCGCTCCGGGTAGGTGAGCTGGTCGATAAGCCCGCGGTAGACCCGGCCCGGGTGGCTGGGAGCGGCGCCCTCGGCGTCGAGCACCACGCGGGCTACCAGAAAGTTCTGGGCCAGGGCGCGGCGGGCGATGACTTCGAGAAGGTGGGTCTTGCCGGAGCCGTAGTCCGCCAGAAGCACGCGCAGGTTGCCCGCGCCGTGGGCCAGCGCGTCTAAGTCGGCGTCGATGAGAGCGAGCTCGGTGTCGCGACCTACGGTGTAGGCGTCGACGGACTCGTCGGGAACAACCCCCAGGCGCATCGCTTCAACGACGCGGGGAGGGAGGTGGGAGTCAGGGGTGAGGCGGCAGTCCAGCAGCTCTGTCGGCCCCTGACCGCGGCCGATGAGGACAGCGTTCTGAGCAAAGCGGCGCGCGATCTTCCGGGCCTCATTAGCCTCAATGGGAAAGATCAAAAAGCCATCCTCAATGGGCCATTCGCCGTGGGGATCGCGAGCGCGGGTAGGCAGGTGGGCGAATCCTTTTTGGTGCAGAAGATCGCTCAGCGCGGCGTGGGCGCGGGCGTTCTCGGCGGGCGATTGAAGGCGGGAGGCGGGGTTAAACGCGGTGATCACGGCCCACGGGGTCTGCGCCTCGAGCCCTTCCAGCGTCAGCAACGCCCCGGCCTCCTCGCCGACCCGCAACTCGAAGGGCGCCTCATCGCGCACGAGCTCGTAGATGGCCTCGGAGTAGGCCTTCCAGGTGGTAGCGTCTGTCGGGGGCAATGGCATCGGATCGTCGCTCAACGTCGGGGGGAGGGCAGCGTCGGGCGCAAGCCTCAACGAAAACGTGGGCAGTGGCAAGTCCGCCGTGTCGCGCAAATTGTGCGCGAAGAAAGGTGCTTAAGTGCCGGTATAAGCTTGAGAAATCGCAAAATGAAGCTTTGAAGAATTAGAAATTTCGTTACGATACGATCATCGAATCCCGAAAGACGTTGCGGGGGGCATGTGAGCGAAGCATCCCGTTGATCAGGCCATCAGGGGTTGTGGCCGGCAAAACTGGCGAGATCTATGGAGAGCAGTGATACGGACGTCACGCGGTACTTGAGCTGGGTGGCTGGCGAACGCGATATGGAGGAGCTCTTCGCGCTGCTGGCGATGTGGATCGATGGCGAGGGGGTGGACACCCTCATTGAGACGCTGCCACCGCGCCTTGCCGGACGTCTGGGCGATGGCTGCGTGGTGATCCTCGACGATGCGCTGCAGGGGAGCGGGCGCGTGGTGCGGGCGTGGGTCGATGAGGGCAATGCCGAGGAGTTGCGGGCGTGGGGAGAGGGGCTGGCGCTCGAGCCCTTCTACACCGGGGGCGATGTTGTTGAACTTTCGCCGCGCGCCGGTGAGCCCTGGGGGATGGGCCTGGGCTTAAAGCTGGAGGTGGGCGATGGGGCGCGTGCGGTGGTCGCGCTACTGTCCTGGTCACGGCCTTTTGATGCGGCATCGCGTCGTCTGGCCTCCCGGGCCACCCGTATCATCGGCGCTACGATCAAACGCGCGCGCCTCGCCGCGATGATCCGCGAGGCGTTGACCTACGCGCAGTCCCGCGCGGCCGATCTGGAGCAACGCATGACCCTGGGTCGCGGTGCGGCTCACGGACTCGGAGAGGGGGTGGTGACGCTTGATGCTGCCGGGCGAGTGATGTTCGCGAATCCGAGCGCCGCAAAGATTCTGGGGCTGAGCGTGGAGGCGATGCACGCGCGGGATTTTCACGCGCTGGTGCACCCCCGAGCCTCGTGTTGCGATCACGTCGACGAGGGCCTCTGCGCCCTGGAGCTTGCGCTCGCCAGTGGCGCTGATGTGCGCTGCCACGATGATGCTTTTGAGCGGGCCGACGGCGCGCGCGTCGCGGTCGTTTACACCGTCAGCCCGATGCCCGGCGCGGTGGAGAGTCGCGTCATCGCCATCCGCGACATGAGCGACTACCAGAAGATGCACGCGCGGCTGTTGCTCACCGATCGGATGATGGCCGTCGGGACGCTGGCCTCGGGCATCGCGCATGAGATCAACAACCCCCTCTCCTTTGTCGACGCCAACCTGCGCTTCTCGTTGCGAGCGCTGCGTCAGGGGGAGCCCGAGGTGGGAGCGGTGGATGAGGCGCTCAGCGATGCACTCGACGGCGTGGAGCGTATGCGGCGAATTGTCGATGCGATGCGCGCCTTCTCCGGCGGTGCCGACGATGAGGTCGACTGGATCGACCTGGAGCAATGCCTCAACGATGCCATGACCATCAGCGCCGGTGAGGTCGGTCAGGTCGCCACGATGCGACGCGTGGGAGATGCGCTGGGGCAGGTTCGGGCCAATACCACACGACTCACCCAGGTGTTGGTGAGCCTGCTGCTCAACGTTACGCATGCCTTCGACGAGGGAGAGCAGGGCGGTGAGGTTGTCGTGCGCACGCGTCGCCAGCCTGATGAGGCCATCGTGGAGGTGCGCGACAATGGCCGGGGCATCGCCCCGGAGATGCTGCGGCAGATCTTCGACCCCTTCTTCACAACTTCGCCAGTCGGTCGCGGCACCGGGCTGGGGCTCTTCGTGGCGCGCAGCCTCGTCGACGAGCTCGGCGGGCAGCTGGAGTGCGAGAGCGTGGTGGGCGAGGGGACCTGCTTTACGCTGCGCCTTCCGGTAAATGGTCGTCCACGCCGGCGCTGAAGGTTGACGATGCCGGCGTTGACGACGTCCTCACCATTGTCTCACTCAAAGGCGTAGACCGCCTCTTCGCCGTGTTCGGCCACCAGGCGATCGACGTGCATCAGCAACTTTTCGCGCTGTTGCCAGAAGACCTTAAGGCGCAACCGGTCGCGGTTGTTCTGCTCGGGGAAGAGGATGGGGTCGACGACCTCCGGTCGCATCATGCGTACCGCGTCGATCATCGTGCGGCTAAAGCGGGTGACCCCCGGTAGCCTGCGCTCTACCACCGCCATCGGCTGAAACTGGAAGGCCGCGCCGTTGTCCAGGCTCAAGAAGGTGCCGTCCACGAAGTGGTTGTTGACCCCGTAGTACTCCTCCACACCGCTGTAGCGATCGAAGTTGTTGGTCAGGTAGTCGAACACGGTGATGTTGGAGAGCTGGCGCGCAATCTCACGCGTCGACGTCTCGCCCAACTCCCCGCGAAGTCGGCGCGCCTGGCCGGTCTCATCGCGATCGATAAGTGTCTGCAGAAACTCCGGGGCGGGCTGCTCCAGAAGTTTCGGATCGGCGTTGAGGTCGACCAGGGGCTGCCAGACGTCGGTGTATTCGATGGGCCATTGGTGGATTTCGGGTTCCCACGCTTTGATGACGCCGTGCAGGAACTCCTGCTCCTGGCCACGCTCATCGCGCTCAAGTACCCAGCGAAGATCCTCGAAGCGGGCCTCGGCGTAGTTGCGCTGGCGGGAGGTGTTGACGCGTCCGTAGAGCTCGTCGAAGGCCTCCCGGGTCAGGCGAGCGTGTTTGTTTTCGGGCACGCGAAAGGCGCAGGGCAAGATCTGGCAGAGGCGGAAGGCGGCGATCTCGGCCTTCCAGCCGTCTTCCCACTCGAACTGGGCCGGTTTAAAGGCGTAGCGGCTCTCGCCACCTTCGGTCAGGCGCAAACTCACCGAGCGGCCGCCGCCGAGCGCGCGTAACGCGACCTCTGGCGAGGGCTCCAACGTCTCCAGCGGAGCATAGAGCGCCGGGTCGACCTCCAACGACTGATCGAAGAGCGCCTGCAACTCCCCCGGTGTCGGCGCCTGGGCGTAGGCGCGGGTGAGAATACGACGCGCCAGGCTGTGATCGCCCTCGCTCAGCGCGGCCTGTGCTAGCTCGTCGGGGGCGATCTCCAGGGCCTCATCGACGCGGTCGACGGCGACCTCAATGGCCTCATGGACACGGCGCTGGCGCTCACGCTCCAGCGCAAAGTCGTCGATGAGCATCGGCTCCACCGCCACCGCCGGGGCGTACGCCACGCTCTCGCTCTGCGTGGTGGCCGCAGCCGGGGCGAAGGCCGCGTAGGTCACCGCGGCGCTGGCCACGCCGGTGGCTACCAGCGCCACCGTCCAGGGGAGCACGTGGTTTGCGCTGATGCGGCTCCACAGCGAACGCTCCGCCGGGGCCGGCGTCTCGGCGATCTCGGCCTGGAAGGCCGGCAGTTGGTCGGCGCGCGCCGGCGTCGCGCTCTGGCGGGTGGCGTGCGCGAGCAGCATCGCGTGTAGCCCCCTGGTCAGTGAGGCCTGCACCTTCTCGTAGATCGGATGCTCTTCGAGGGGCACGAAGGGGCCATCATCCTCGGCGATGGCGTCGGCGATCACCCACACCCCCCGCTGAAAAAGCGCCAGGAGCATCGAGGTGTCGATGTTGCCGTAGATCGCGTCGCCGATCTTCAGGCTGTAGCGCCTGGCCGAGGGCAGCGCGCTCTCCAGGATGCTCTCAATATTGAAAGGATCACGTGTGCCAGAAGTTGGCGCTGCATGCGGCCGAGCGGACGCTTCGCTGCGGCGGTTCTCGGCGCGATCATCGCGTGAATCGCCCGTCGTTAGTGGCTCAGGGGTGACCCTCGGTTCTTGCGCGGGGGCGACCCTCGGTTCTTGCGCGGGGGTGACCCTCGGTTCTTGCGCGGGCGCGTCCGAGGGCATGGTGATCCCCGGCGCCACGTCGACCTCTTCGATGTCGGCGTCGTCGATCTCTTCGGCGTCCCCGTCCGCGTCGGGAGCCGGGGGGGTGGGGATGGGGGGCGGAGGGCTGCTGGCCTGAGGTTTTGCATCGTCGGCCCCCGGCAGCCGCTCAAAAGGCGCGGGGGAGTCGTCGACGATGAAGAGCTCGTCGGCCGCATCGCTGAGCGCATCACCCAGCCAGCCCTCGCCCCAGCCCTCATCGAGGGCGCTCAGGTCATCTTCGCCGCCCGGCGCGGCGCGCGGCGGGGTCAGGGGGCTGGGAGGAGGCTGGTCGGCGGTGGGGGTCGGCGCCTTGCCGCGCAGCTCACGCAGGAGCGCGGCGGCCAGGGGGCGCATCGGGTTGGGTCGATCGGCCTCTGGCGAGCGGTGATGGGCGCTGCGGGCCTCAAAGAGGCCCAGACGCGGCTTCGGGAGATCCGGTTCCGCCTCGGCCTGCTCGGTGATGGGGGCCGGCGCGGCGCTTTTGCGCCGGGGTGGCTCGGCGGTGGGGAGCGGGGCCTGGTGGCCGAAGACGCTGGCGTGGCTGAGCTTCGCAAAGCTCTGATCGCCGCTGCGGTTCAGCGCGATGGGCGCGCCGCAGAGCGGGCAGTCCACGCCGGCGGCCAGAGGTTGGCCGGCCGGGCCGCGCACGCGAAAACGCGCGGCGCAGCCGGTGCACTCGATCTCGCGCAGGATGGTGGCGTTGTCCGACATCTTCAACGCAGCCGGGGAAAAGCAAAGGGGAGTGAGACGTGCCAGGGCGCCCGGTTGGCGCCTCACTCATCGTTACCATGACCGGCACGAAATGAAAGAAATTAGCGCACTTCGGAGCCCTCCGCGGCAGGAGCATCGGTGGGAGCGCTGCCTTCGGCCGGGGCGTCGCTGGCCTCATCAAGCGCGGCCTCGGTGGGGTTTGACGCGCTGCTGCGCAGCGTATTGGCGCTGACATCCAAGAGCTCGCGGGGCTCCCCCTGCGGGTCGAGGGTTGTGCGCACGCGCTTGATGCGAAGCCCGCGCTCGGTGCGGATGGCAACCACCTCGGTGATCACATCGGCGACGAGTCCGTCTTCGTCTGGGAAGGTGCGGCCCTGCAGCTGGAGGGTGACGCGCCCGTCGTCTTCGCTCAGGGGTGAGGAGGGGGAGAGGCTCCCCAGGGCGGCCGGGCCAAAGTGGCTCAGGTGGTCGGCCAGGAGCGCGGTGATGGCGTCATCGCCGTGGGTGTCTCGGAGCGCGGGGTCGAGCAGATGCAGCGCACGCTCCCACTGCGCCTCGCGCGCGGCGTTGGAGAAGCGCGTCCAGGCCTCGATCATCTGGCTGCGCGCGTCGTTGGCCTGTGGCGCCGGCGGCAAGCGCTGGCCCTCGCACGCCCCTGTCAGCCGCAGGCTCGCAGAGGCCACCTGGTCACCGCGCGGAAGCACCAGTGCCGCCGCCACCACCCGCCCGCGCTCCGAGACCAGGTAGCGCCCCCGAAGATCGTCGGGGCCGCCCTCGGCCGCGAGCACCAGCGCGCGCTCCTCGCCAAGTAGTACGCGATCTTCGACGCGGATGTTGAGCGCCGAGCTCATCTGCGCGGCCTCGCCATCGCTATCGCCATCGGCGTCCGACGGAAGCAGTGCGGGCCACGGGCGCGCGGCGTCTTCCTGAGGCACCGGCGGAAAGAGCGCAGCGAGCGAGAGCATCGGCCCGCCTACGCTCCAGGGCGCGGGCAGGGCGGCCGGAACGAGCAGTCCGCGCTCGTTTTGCGTCAGCCGGACCGGCTCCAGGTCTTCATGCCACCACTCTTTGCCGGGGTGCCTGATGCCCCGATGCACCGGATAGAGCCCGGTGGCCCGGTTGGCGAACTCAAACGCCCCCTCCTCGCGTGGGTGCGCCCGCAGCTCCACGCGCCCCGTACTCTGGCGACCGGTGGCCGCGCCCAGCGGCATCGTCATCTCGAAGTCGTAGATCAGCGGGCACTCCACGCTGACCTCATAGCCCATCGTCGGCCAGGCCTCCGAGCTCTGCTGAGGCTCCACGGAAACATCAGCCATCAGCGCCGACCAGCGAAGATCGAGAGCCTGGGTCAGCGCGCGCGTGCGATCATCGGTCAGCTCGCCAGGACCGGACTCCGGCGCTGACTCGCTGAGTACATGACAGCCCGCAAACCCCCATGTTAAAACCACGAGCATCAAAATCCTGGTGCTCAACGCCTTCGGATGGTGTTCCAATGACATCGTCCCCCCTTAAAAGACATATGCATGTATGTGATGGAAGTGGTGGCTAGTGTGACTACCCTCGCATCCCCGAGGGCTCGCCGCGGCCACTGCCTCAAGTTGCGCACGAGGGCCTGACTGGCCAGCCCGCTTACAATGACTGTGTTCATGGAGACGATCGGATGAGTGAAGCAAACAATCGCGTGGTGGTGGTCACCGGTGCGGCCGGTGCGCTTGGCGAGCATGTGGTCGCCCATTTTTCAAAACGCGGCGATCGCGTGGTCTGCTGGGACTTGCACGCCGCCGGTCACGGCAAGCTCGTCGAAGACGCTGAGCGCAAGGGCGTGTGGCAACATCAGGTCAACGTGACCGATGCTCAGGCGATTGCCACCGCCGCCGCCAGCGTGCGCGAGGAGCTCGGGGCGATCGACGTGTTGGTGCATTGCGCCGGCGGGTTTCGCTGGTCGAAGATCGACGAGATCGCCCCCGACGACATCGACTTTCTGGTCGACGTGAACCTGCGCTCCTCGCTCTATGTGGTGCGCGAGGTGGTGGGGCCGATGAAGTCGCGGGGTTACGGGCGCGTGGTGCTCATCAGCTCGCGCTCCACGCTGAAGCCCGGCGCTGGCGAGGGCGCGTATGCGGCGACCAAGGCCGGCCTCAACGCCCTGGTCAGCGCGGTGGCCGACGAGGTCAAGGGCGTCGATGTGACCATCAACGCGGTGCAGCCCTCGATCATCGACACCGAGGCCAACCGCCAGGATATGCCCGATGCCGACTTCGACTCCTGGGTCGATCCGAGCGAGCTGGCGTCGATCATCTACGGGCTCTGCCCGGCCGACGAACATCCCATCAACGGCGCACTTCTGGTCGTCTCCGGCAGAACCTGAGCGGCGCGCTTGACCGCCCCCGGCCCAGCGGCTACCAACCAGCGGGAAGTTCCCTTTTGCCCTTAGCTCAGGCGCCCGACCCCACGCGGAGGTGGACCATGGAAGATGTGACCGTCATCGATCACCCGCTGATTCAACACAAGCTCTCGTTGATGCGGGAGAAAGACACCACCACCGCCGCCTTTCGCAGCCTGATGGGTGAGGTGGCGCTTTTGCTCGGCTATGAGGTCACGCGCGACTTGCCGATCGAGTACGCCGAGATCGAGACGCCGCTGACCAAAATGAACGCCCCGCATCTCGTGGGCAAAAAGCTCGTGATCGTGCCGATTCTTCGCGCCGGCGTGGGTTTTGTGGACCCCCTTCTGCAACTTCTCCCCTCGGCGCGCGTGGGCCACATCGGGCTCTACCGCGACCCGGAGACGCTCCAGCCGATCGAGTATTATTTGAAGTTGCCCGAGCAGATGGATGATCGCGACGTGATCGTGGTTGACCCCATGCTTGCCACCGGGCACTCGGCGGCGGCGGCCGTGGCGCGCATCAAGGCCTTTGAGCCGCGCTCCATCAAGTTTATGTGCCTTCTGGCCGCGCCCGAGGGCGTCGAATACATGCGCGGCGAACATCCGGACGTGCCCATTTATACGGCGGCCATCGACGAGAAGCTCAACGAGAAGGGCTACATTGTGCCCGGGCTCGGTGACGCCGGCGATCGCCTCTACGGCACCAAATAACCCTCAGCGCCTCCGCGTTCCGGAGGCGCCCCTTTCTTCGAGTACGAGACGATGTCGCAACAGGTTGGTCAGGTGGAGGTCCGTCGCCTCAGCGGTGATTCGGTGCATCAATACGTCGATGATCTGGCGCGGCTGCGCCTCCAGATCTTTCGCACCTACCCCTACCTTTACGACGGCGACCTGGACTACGAGAGCCGTTATCTGGCGCGTTATCTGGAGTCGAGCGAGAGCGTGCTCGTCGCAGCCTTCGATGGCGAGCGGGTCGTCGGGGTGTCGACGGGGATGCCGATGGCCGAGAGCGATGAGGATTTTCAGCGCCCCTTTAAAGAGCTTGGCTACGACGTTGGCGAGATCTTCTATCTGGCCGAGTCGGTGCTCCTGCCCGAATACCGGGGGCAGGGCGTGGGCGTGAAGTTCTTTGAGGAGCGCGAGGCGCATGTGCGCGAGCTCGACGCGTTCCGCTTCACCTGCTTTGCGGCGGTGGTGCGCCCCCCGGACCATCCGCGGCGGCCTGAGGGCTGGCAGCCCCTGGACGCCTTCTGGCGAAAGCGCGGCTACGAGCGTCAACCTCAGATCCGCACGATGATGCGCTGGAAAGAGATCGACACGGTCGAAGAAGTGCCCGAAGTCATGGAGATCTGGCTCAAAGACCTGGATAGCGAATGAGCATGGTGCGTGTGGCCACCGCGCAGTACCCGGTGGATTTTCTGGAGGGGTGGAATCACTACGTCGATAAGATCTCGGCGTGGGTCAAAGAGGCGGCCAGTGAGGGGGCGCAGATGGCGGTCTTTCCGGAGTACGCCTCCATGGAGCTGGTCAGCCTCTTTGCCGAGGAGGTGCGCCAGGATCTTCCCTTTCAGATGTCGGAGATGCAGCGCCTGCTCGACGATTATCTGGCGCTGCACCGCGAGCTCGCCAGGCAGTACGGCGTCTATGTGATCGGCGGCTCCTATCCGGTGCGCCTGCTCGACGGCTCGTACCGCAACCGCGCCTACGTCTTCAGCCCCCAGGGGCGAGTGGATTTTCAGGAAAAGATCCTGATGACTCGCTTTGAGAGCGAGCTCTGGCTGATCTCGTACGGCGACCAGCTCAAGGTCTTTGAGACGCCCTTCGGCGCCTTTGGCATCAACATCTGCTACGACAGCGAGTTTCCTCTGCTCGCTCGCCGACAGGTGGAGGCCGGCGCCAACCTGATCATCGCGCCCAGCTGCACCGACACCCCCTACGGCTACCACCGGGTGAAGATCGGCTGCCAGGCCCGCGCGCTGGAGAACCAGTGCTACGTGGCGCACGCCGTGCTCGTGGGGGATGCCCCCTGGTCGATCGCCATTGAAGAGAACTGCGGGCGCGCGGCGGTCTACACGCCGGTCGACGTCGGATTTAGCGAAGATGGCATCGAGGCCATCGGTGAGTGGAACGCGCCCTGCTGGGTATACGCCGATGTGGATCTGGCGCGCAGCGAGGAGGTGCGGGTGCGCGGGGAGGTCTTGAACTTCCGCGACTGGGACAACCAGGCCGTCGCCGCCAACGCCGAGATCGAGCGGGTGGGGCTTGAGTGAGAACGTAATTTTACAGACGTGCTCTACAAGTTGTTGAAATAAAAGGGGTTTCTGGATCTGCTCTGCGGGGCTAACGTGGCCGTGGTCTGGCTGCACGAGTCTTTCAGAGAGGTCTACGATGAAGTTTCAAAGCCTGATGGCGGCGCTGCTGGCAAGCGGCCTGCTGGCGTGTGGGGGCGGTGACGATCTGCGGGTGGATCGCACGGAGGAGCCCTGTGAGTGGGCGTGCGATGAGGTCAGCGAAGCGCCGGAGGTGGCGTGGAGCGATGGGGAGCATGGCACCGAGGTGTATACGCCCGATGAGGCGGCGCCGACGCCCGAGCCGACTCCCGAGCCGGAACCTGAGCCCGAGCCCGAGCCCGAACCTACTCCTGAGCCTGATCCGACTCCCGAGCCCGAGCCCGAACCTACTCCCGAGCCTGAACCGGAACCTGAGCCTACTCCTGAGCCCGAGCCCGAGCCCGAGCCTGAGCCGACTCCCGAGCCTGAGCCTGAACCTACTCCTGAGCCGGAGCCCGAACCCGGCGATGATCTGGCCTGTGGCGCGATCGAAGGTGTCTGCCGCTTCTGCGGACCCCCGGCCGATGTGGTCACCAGCTGCCCGGGTAACAGCACGACCTTTGAGTGCGAGGTCTTCCGTTTGACCAACGCCGAGCGTCGCGCGGAGGGGCTCAACGAGCTGACCTACAGTGGCGAGCTGGCCGAGTCGGCAATGATGCACGCCACCGACCTCGACCGCTGCGATTACTTCGCCCACGACTCGCTCGACGGCACGAGCTTCTTCCAGCGTTGCGCCGACCAGGGCTATTCGGGGACCTGCACTGGCGAGAATATCGGCGGCGGGCAGCGCACCCCCCAGGATGTGGTGCAGGCCTGGATGGACTCCCCCGGTCACCGCCAGAACATCCTCTACCCGGCCCATACCCAGCTGGGCGTGGCCTTTCATGAGGGCGACGGGCGCTACCGTCGCTACTGGGTGCAGCACTTCGGGCGCGTGCGTTGAGCGCTTGCGTGGTGTGATTTCGGTGGTCTGAAACACAGCAGCCCGCGAGCATGTGCTCGCGGGCTGCTGCGGTGTGTTGGTGTGTGAAATCTTTAGTGATTTCAGCAGGTTGCGATTTGCGTGGTCGGCCGCATTAAGGCAGCCAGAGCTCGCCGCGGAAGTTCGCGTCGACCATCAAAAATCCCTGTCGGGTGGCCAGGGGCTGAGACTGCTGCAGAGTGAGCTGCAGGTCGGCCAACGCCGGCGAAAACTCGCCAAGCGCGCCCAGGTCGGGGGCCGGCACCGCAAAGGAGAGGCCCTCGCCAAAGGCGCCTTCAATCTCAGGCCAGAGCTGGTCGTACATCAGCTCTTCGAGCATATCGGCCGTGAGCTGGGGCTCACCCATCGACGACTCGATGAGCCACATGTGGATGTCGGGCTCCTCGGCCAGGGTGATGCCGATCTCGCCACCGCTCAGCCCCATGTTGGCGCCGACGCTGATGCGCGCGCCGAAGCGGTCGACGCGGTCGGGCCAGGTCATCTCGATCTCCAGCTGGCCCAGATAGATCATCAGGTCGTAGGGCTCGCCATTCTGCGGCGGGGCGACCAGGGGCGGGAGTTTGCCGTCGATCTGTGCGGCCTGCACCAGCGTGTTGAAGGGGGCCGGGATCATCTCGCTGATGTCCATGGTGAGCAGCCCGGCATTCCACAGGCTGTGGAAAATGCCGTTGACCAGCGCGGTGTTCAGCCCGATCTGCAGCCGGGAGCTCTGGAAGTAGGGCAGGGCGGAGGAAGGAGCACTGAGCAGGGGCACGCCCGGGCTGTTGGCAAAAAGCGGCTCGACGCCGGTGGAGAGGTGAGCGCGGACGATGCCGTCGAGGCCCTCGCGGTAGACGGGCGCGAGCTGGGAGATCTGGCCGGAGAAGTCGAGCGCGACCGGCTCACCCATGCCCAGGTCGAGCTCAAAGCTCTGCTGGGAGATGGCGCCCTCCAGCGAGGTGAAGACGTCGAGCAAGAGCTCGGGCAGGGTGTCGATGAACGAGAGGTTGACGCTCTCTAAGATGATCGACTCCAGGCTTGTTCGCAGCGCGCTGTCGGCGAGCTCAAAGACGGCGTTGACCTCGGGGCTGACGAAGTTGGGAGTGGCCTGTTCCAGGGCCAGTTCAAAGCGCTCCAGTTCAACCTCGAAGGGGGCTTCGGCGCTGGTTTTGGCGACGCTGATCTCGGCGAAGATGGCCAGGCTGGCGCTGAGCTCGCCGTCCAGGCTCAGGGACTGGTCGTTGAGCTCCAGACCTCCGGCGGTGGTGGCGACCAGGTTGGGGATCTGCGCGAAGAGCTGCAGGCCCTCGTCGGTGACGTCGATCTCGACGCGGGGCTCGTTGACGGCCACATCCAGGATGCGCAGCGTCAGCGCGCTGGAGTCGACGACGGGGTCGGGAAGTTGCGAGGTCAGGTCGATGTGGCGAAGGACCAGGTAGAGGATGTCGGCCAGATCGTTGGTGGCGACCTGGGCCTCACTTAAGACTTCGAGAGGTTGGCCGTCGTCGAAGAAGTTCTGGCCCAGATTGAGGATCAGGCCCTCCTCCAGGGTCACCGCGCCGTCGGCGTCGGTGGGGTGGTAGGCCGGCGCCCAGATGAAGTTGGCTTCGGCGTAGCCCTCCCGCTCGTGGAGACCGTCGAAGGCGGTGACGTAGACGGCGTTGAGGCCGAGCTGAGGCTCGAAGGTCTCGCTGAAGCGGCCCTCGGCGTCGAGGTCGACCTCCTTGCCGTTGACGTGCACGCTGACGATGGGGTTGGGGTCGCTGACCTGGCCGCTGACCTCGATGGTGGGGTGTTCGGATGCCAGGAGTTGTGCGCCGGGAAGAGGGCTCTCCAGCGTGATGGTGGGCGGGCCGGAGTCGACCATGGCGATGCGGCTTCCGCACACCGCCTCGCCATCGTCGAGATCGACGCAGGCTTTAAAGGTCACAGGGCCTTCGCCGCGCAAGAACCAGCGATCTTCGTCGCCGTCTTTCTCGACGAGCTCGGCCGGTGTGACCAGCCAGCGGACGGGAGGGCTGATGCGGCGGTTGAGCCCGTCGTAGACGGTTGCCGCTGGCGTGATGCGCGAGTCCACCGCGTAGGCCTGGCGAGCCGGAGTGAGGCTGACGCGAACCTCGGCGGGCGCTTCCCAGTCGGCGGGCTCGGGCTCGGGCTCAACGTCGGTTTCATCGCCGGCGTCGGTCTCCACGTCGGTGTTCTGGCCGGTGGAGTCGGGGCCGGAGTCGGCGCCGCATGCGGTCAGTGTGAGGCTCCCCAGCGCGAGCGGGAGCAGGGCGAATAAGATCGTGCTCAAAGATCGTCGCATAGGTTCACCGGACTCCGAAGTTGCCGCGAAGGATGAGGTGGCGGTTGGTCGAGTCGAGCGCCGGGTTGGTCAGCCCGAGCTCCCCGCCCACCGGCAGGCCGTACACACCAAGAGATGGCGAGATCGCAAAGGAGGGCACCGGAAGCTCCGGCAGCGCCGCGTTAAGGGCGTCGTCGAGCAGCGTCTGTAAGAAGCCGCGCAAAAAGCCCTCAAGGATGTCGCGGGTGCCCTCATTGAGCGAGATCTCGTCGGGGGAGAGGTGGAACTCGTTGAGCGTGATGTTGGAGAAGCTCAGCTGGCCGTTGTTGATGTTGATGGCGGTGTTGGCCGTGGCGCCCAGGCTCAGGGTGACGGGCTCATCGAAGAGGCCCGGGTAGACCATCTCCAGGCGCATGCCGCCGAGCATCAGCGTGGCCGTGCCGTCGGTGTTAAGCGCGGCCACCGGGGGGAGCGTGGTGCGCAGGCTCACAGCCGCGCCTTCGGCGTCTTCGCCAAAGAGGGCGTCGCCGATGTCGGCCTCCAGAAGTCCGCCGCGCCAGAGGGCGTGCAGGGCCTGGTTGAGCAGCATCAGGTGGACCGACACCGAGGTGTTCTGGCCGCCGGAGGGCTCATAGAGGTAGGAGCCCGGGGGCACCGCGACACCGAGCGTCGGGTAGGCGATCGCGGTGGTTTGCGGACGCACCCGGGTGCGCATCCCCAGAAGCATGCGCGCGCTGCTCACCGAGAGCGAGGAAAACCCCAGGTCGTAAAGAAGTTCAATCTGGCCGGTGCCATCGAGGCGCGGTACCTCAATGCCGCCGCTGAGGGCGTCGGTGCCCAGGTTGCCGAGAAGATCGCCGAGGAGGCTGTCGAAGTTGTCGACGATGGCCGACTCGACGGCGTCTTCGACCTCGGAGCGGATGGTGTTCTGGAAAAGATCACCCAGCGCGCCGTAAACGAGGTCGGAGAAGCCGTTGCCGCCGCTCAACGAGATCTCGCCAGCGCTCGCGCTCGGAGTGCCACGCAAAGAAGCGCCGAGCGTCTGTCCGTTAAGCGCGATGTTGCTGGTCAGGTTGACGGTAACTCGGTCGACGTCTGCCACCGGGTTGAAGTCCGGACAAATGCCCGAGGGGCTGTAGACGCGAATGCGAACGCGCACCCCGCGGAGCGTTGCCTGCATATCCAGACCGCCGCCGACGAGGTCCAGCTCGGTGAGGTGCCGGTAGAGGTTTCCGGTACCAAGGCTGATGCCGTAGTACTCCACGCCGGTGATGCTCACCGAGTAGTCATCGGTCCAGGGGACCGGGCATCCAAAGGAGAGCAGGCCGTTGGAGACCACCGCGTCGCGAATCTGCTGCAAAAGCCCGTCGCTGTTCAGAACGCGCAGGAGCACGTCGTTGAGGCTCTGGATGGTGGTGGTGTGACCCTTATCGTCGATGGCGTCCTGGGCCAGGCGCAGGGAGACGACGTCGTTGGTGGAGAGCAGATGATTGCCGTAGGTGTTGGTCGCCAGGAAGGAGCAGGTGCGCACGCTCTCTTCGCCGTAGGTGTCGCGGGCGACCACGTCGACGAAGTTGATGCCGAAGCGAGGGCGGAAGCGGTGGCTGAAATTGCCCTGCTCGTCGAGGGTCGCGGTGCTTCCGTTGACCAGCACCTCCTCGACGCCCAGGCTGTCTTCGACTGTGCCGGTGAAGGTGAGCAGCGTGTTGGGTGCGTGGTTGACCATCGTGCCGTCGCCGGGGCCGGTGCACACGATCGAGGGGCCGTTCTGGTTGACGACGATCTCCACCTCGCGGCTGATGGGCGCCTCGGTGGCGTTGTTCTCGTCGATGGAGGCGCGCAGCGTGTAGACGCCGTCCTGGTCAAAGCGGAAACGCCCGTCCCCAAAGGACTCGCCAGCCGGTATGGACTCATAGGTGATGCGCGCCTGAGGAACGAGGTTGCCGTAGCGGTCCTGGGCCTCGGCGCTGAGCGTGATGATCTGTCCGGTGCCGTAGACGGGCTGGTCGGGCACCACGCTCACGATGAGCTCGGCGGGAAGATCCGGGACCACTTCGAGGGTGACCTCGTTGAAGTTTTCAACGCCCTCGGCGAAGCAGCTCAAGTTGTAGAAGCCGGCGGTGGTGATGGTGGCTTCAAGGGCCTCCAGGGTAACCCCGCTGTTGGTCACATCCGAGATCAGGCGGAGCTCGGTCTGGCTCAGATCGACCGGGTTGGAAAACGCATCAAAGCCCCGGCAGCTCGCTGACACGCTGTCGCCGGCAACGATCTGGAAGGTGGAGAGTTCGGTGCTCAGCGTCGTCAGCGGGCCGGCGACGATCTCCACCGAGGGAGGATCTTCGTCGCGAAGCCCGACGGAGGGGGAGGCGCAGGCGATGGTGGCCTGACCCACGTGCTGCGCTTCGAGCTGACCGGAGCGAACCTCCAGAAGTCCCGATGGGGAGTGGTCGAAACGTACGGGAGGCGCTTCGTCTTCGGGGTAGGTGATGACCTCGCCATCGGCGTCGAGAAACTCGCAGGTCACGTTGAAGCGATCGCCGGCGACCACGGGCATCGGCACGTCAATCACTGTGACGATGGTGGCGGGGCGAGGCGCCAGGGGTTCGGCGTCGGGCCGCTCCTCTTCGATGGGGGCGGCGTCCGCGTCGGCCCCCTCGCCGGCATCGGGCTCGTTGGTGTTCCACTCGCTGGAGTCGGCGACCTCATCGCCTCCGCAGGCCGCCGAGCCCAGGCTCAGCGTCGCGAGTAGGAGAGACAACCACACGCACCGTCGTAGCGAAGGTGCAGGGGTGGGACGGCGTGAAGTGACCATGCGTCAGGCTCCCGTCAAAACGTTGTCAGAAAACAGCGTAGCAGTGGCCCGAAGTCTAACGAGGAGGCGAAGCTGGCGCAACCGGGGGTGGTGAACTCTCCCACACCTGCGGTGTCGTTCCGCGAGCGTTGGGCTTTGACGCCACTTAAGGTTCGGGCAGGACTTCCAGGGCGCGTTTAAGGTCGTCGCGCACACAGGCGATGCAATCGCGACGGTTGAGAAATCCGCAGCCGACTTTTGGCGAGTCGCTCATCGCCTGGAGGGTGGGGCGGGCGCGGGGATCATCGAGGTCGACGATGGCTTCGATCTTCTCTTTGTAGCCCTCGCAGTTGCCGGCCACGCGCAGCTCCACGCCCAGGCGCTCCCAGCGATCGAGATCGTCGAGGGCTTCGGCGTCCTCCAGAAAAGCGTGGGCGCGGCGCCGGATCGAGGCGCGTTCGCCCTGGCTGGCCACGCGCGCGATGGCGGAGCGCGAGGTGGAGGTGAGGTGGTCCTTGAGCCAAGTTGCCGCGTCGTCATTGCCTGAGGCGAAGCGCGCGACCACCGCGTCGACCAGGGCCGGGTCGTGGGCGTAGCGTTCGTCGGCCGCTACGATGGTGCGGGCTTCTTCGAGAAGATCGACCTCGCGCTCGACATGCAGATCGGCCATCAGCGCCAGGTAGCGCAGGTCGGCGTCGTCGGGGTTTTGAAGAAGGAGCGCTTCGAGCGCGGCGCGATCGCCGGTGCGGGCTGCGGCCAGGGCTTCGAGCACCTGCGGATCTTCCATGAGCGCTTCACGCGAGGCCTCGGTCTGGCGTTGGGCGCGGGTGTCGCCGCTGATGACGTAGAAGGTCAGCGCGAGGATCGAGACCACCATCACCAGCGCGCCGATGGCGAGCCCGCGGATCAGGCGTTGCTCATCGGGGGAGAGGGCCTGCCAGCGGGGCAAAACTTCGCTTTTCCAGCGTTCGCGTAAGGGGGCGCTTGTCTCCAGGATGCGCTCACGCAGCGGGCCGCTGACCTCGACGGCGCGCTGACGCAGAGAGGTGAGCGAGTCGCCGGCGGCGCTGGCGGCGGCTGTGGCGATGGGCGCAATCGCCGCTGTGAGCGGGCTGTCTTTGAGCGCGTCGAGTTCTTCGATGAGCGCTTCGGCGTTGGCCGGGCGCCCGTCGGCGTCCTTGGCGAGCAGGCGGGCGATCAGGCGCTCGGCGGCCTGGGGAAAGGCCACCTCCGGGCAGCGCTCGCGCAGGGTGGGGATGGGGTGGGTGACGTGTTTGCCCATCAGGCGCGCGACGTTCTCATCGTCGTAAGGAGGCTGGCCGGTGAGCATCTCAAAAAAGACCACGCCCAGAGCATAGAGGTCGGCGCGGGCGTCGACCTCGGCCCCGGCGATCTGCTCCGGCGCCATATAATGCGGCGTGCCGTAGACCATGCCCTTGCGGGTCAGGCGCGTGGGTTTTTCGCCGCCGGCCTCTTCGGCCATGGAGATGCGGGCGATGCCGAAATCCATGATTTTGACAAAGTCCGGGTCACCCTCGCGGTCGACGAGCATGATGTTTTCGGGCTTTAAGTCGCGGTGCACGATGCCGTGCGCGTGGGCCTGGGCCAGCGCCGTGGCGACCTGGCGGACGATATGGGCGGCGCGTATGAGCGGCATCTTACCCAGGGCCATCGCCTCGTGCAGGGTCTGGCCTTCGAGGTACTCCATGACCAGGAAGAACTCGCCATCGTCGGTCTGGCCAAAGTCGGTGGCCTGGCAGACGTGCGGGCTATCCAGCAGCGCTGCGGCCTGAGCCTCGCGCTGAAAACGGGCGACGACCTCTTTGTTTTCGGTGAGCTCGGCGTGCAGCACTTTGAGCGCGACGGTCTTGCGCATGAGCACGTGTTCGGCGCGGTAGACCTGCCCCATGCCGCCGTCGCCCAGGGGGCGCTCCAGGCGGTAGCGACCCGCGATCAGGCTGCCCTCGGTGAGGGAGTCCTCGGGCGCCGCCGTCTCAGTCCCCACCTCTGCGCTGCCCCCATCATCGCGCTCCGCCTGGACCTCCGGCTCGGAGCTCGCTGCCGCAAGCGCGTCGGAGGCGCCGGCGTCGAGGGCGCGGGTTGGCTCGGCCTCGGCGCTGGAGGCGCCGGGTTGAGGGGATGCGTTTTCCGCGGGGATGGCAGGGGTGTCACGCATAAGCAGCTATCGCTAAGGCAGGGGAGTGCGTGTCGCAAAACGATTCAAGGCGCGGCGCAGACCTACAACCGCCAGAAGCCCGACAATCCATTCCGGAACATAGCCGGGGGAGGGCGCACTGGCGAGCATCGAACATCCCCCGCTGAGCTGAGAGCGCGATTCTTCGGGCTCATCCTGAGGGTCATCGTCGCCGCCGGCGTCGTGATCGTCGTCGGGATCGCCCGGGCCGGCGTCCTCATCAATGTCCTGGGGATCGGGGGTGTCGCCGGCGTCGGGGACATCTCCCGCATCATCGGCGGGGGCGCGCGAGAAGCGCAGCAGCGGGGCGGGCAGCCGCTCGCTCGTCAACCAGATCGACTCGCCATCGCGTGCATAGCCCAGCGCCTCGCCCTGGATGGTGCCCGGGTTGACGAGCAGGCGCTGCGGCTCGCTCTCAAAGGCCTGGCGAAGATCGCCCCCGGGCGCGCAGTAGGTGTAGAGGTGGGTGTAAGTTCGCAGCGAAAAGGAGCGCCCGTCAGGCGCCACGTCGGCGGCGGTGATCATGCGGCCAAAGCTGAAGTTCTCGGCCAGGGTGAGCGTGGCGACCGGCCGTGCTTCGAGCGGCGCATCGTCCTCAAAAGCGCCGGCGAGCTCAAAGACCTGGCTTGAGGCCTCTTCGACTTTCTCGATGATGAAGATCGCAGCGCTTTGAGGATCGACGAGCAGGGCCTCGGCGTCGCGGGGGCCGCCCTCGTAGGTGAAGCGTTGGGCGGTGATGCCGTCAGTGAGGGTGAGCTCGGGGGCTGGTGGGCTGCCGAGGTCGGGCTCTTCAAAGCGGTAGAGCACAACCTCGTCGCGTTGTTTGAGGTTGTCGCCGAAGTCGGCCACGTAGATGCACGCGGTGGCGCCACCGGCGGAGCAGGGGCCAATCGCCATATCCTCCCAGTCGATGTTTTCGGCGCCTTCGAGCGTGAGCTCGGTGAGGATGGGGGAGGCGTCGGGATCGCCGGCATCGTCGGAGGGAGCGGTCGAGAGGGCGAAGAGGCGCGCGCTGTCGCCGGAGTCGTTATGCGTCCAGAGCACGTCGGGGTTTTGCCAGCCGGCGGCGAGCCCGGAGGACTCGGCCAGGCGCTCATCGTTGATCTGTGCGACCTGTTGGCCGTTTGCCCAGCCCCCGCACACCGCCTCCTCGGCCCGAAGCTCCGGCGTCCCGCTTAGTACCGCGCAGGCGGTGAGCAGGGCCGCCGTCAGGTGGTGAGCCGGGCCCTGGCGAGCGCTGCATCGTGGCTTCATTGGCGAGCTCCGGGAGGTGGGTTGACCATCGCGGATGAAAGTATCAGGCGCGAATAAGCCGCGGCAAGGTGGCCGGGGCATCGAGGATGGCCTCAACTCGCTTAAAAGCAGATCCGAGACGATGCATTGTGCCAATGTGTCACGGTGAGGTGGGGGGTAAGGCGATGGACTGTTGCAAAATACCACGTAGGGGGTGGGGTCGAGGCGATGGACTGTTGCAAAATACCACGCAGGGGGTGGGGTCGAGGCGATGGACTGTTGCAAAATACCACGCAGGGGGTGGGGTCAAAACGATGCGCTGTGCCAACGTGTCACGCTCGGCACGCCCCGAGGCGACCCTCGATGCCTTTTGCCCGGCAAATAGCGGATTCTGGGTGATGGGTTGTGCCCACCTGCGACGCCTCGCCGCATGGCAGTTGCCTCCTGCGCGCGGGAGAGTATGGTCGCGGCCTCATCACGCGCCGCATCACGCGGCGACCGGCACCATCAGCGAGAAGATACCCATGGACGACACCTCCCGCCTCATCGACATTCACGACCAGCCCACCGCATTTAAGGCGCTCGCGATGCGCGAGGAGCGCGACGAACTGCAGGTCGTCGCCATCGCTGAAGAGGGCGCCGAGGCGGGGGCGGAAGAGCGTCTCGGCCTGGCGCTGAGCTACGATGAGGCGCGCCTGGATGACGTGGCCTATGTGGCCACGCGCCGTGAGCAGCTCAGCCACCTGGCGGAGTACCTCGATGCGCTCTCGGATGGCGAGGTGGTCGCGCGTAAGATCGCGTTGCTGGACATTAAAGAGGGGCCGGGCGGGGCGGGAGAGCCGCTTCTGGTGATCGAGCGCTGCGCGGGGCCCACGCTCTTTGAGGCCGTGCAGACGCGCTGGCCCGAGGGCATGCCCGCCGAGCTCGCGCTCAAAATCATGGCGCAGCTGGGCGATCTTCTCGTGGCTACGCACAAGGCCGGCTACTACTGGCGCGACTTCGATCCGCGGCGTTTTGTGCTTCAGGGCGACGACACGCTGCGCGCCCAGCTCCCGGGGTGCGTGGTGAGTAAGGGCGTCAAGCTCAAGCCCTGGCAGCTCACCACGCATCCGGCCTACACCGCGCCCGAGGTTCGTGAGGAGACGTCCGGTACGATGCTGCGCGCGGCGGCCGATATCTACGGGGCCGGCGCGCTGATGAGTTTTTTGCTCAGTGGCGAGGAGCCCCGCGCCCGGGTGGAGAGCCCGCTGAGCTTTACGGCCTATGAGCGTATTGAGGCGCTTGAGATGCCCGGCGTCACGCTTTTGCTCGCGCGCACGCTGCAGCCCCTGGCCAAGAAGCGTTTTGGGCGAGCGGAGATCTTTCGGCGTTATCTGAGCCTCGACGATCTTCCGGTCCGCGAAGACAAGGGGTTTGGCATGGTGATGCTGCCGGCGCCCTGGCTGGGGCTGGAGATGGAGAACCCGGAGAAGAATCGTGCGCTCAAGAGCCACCTCTCGTCGGGGCCGCTGATCAGCGTGGCGCGCGAGGAGCCCGCAGAAACAAGCGAGCCCTCGGCCTTAGCCGAGGGCTCTGCGGTGCGTCGCGCTGAAGAGCGGGAAGAGGAGGTCCGCTCCGGGCTGGGTTGGCCCTGGCTGGCGGTGATCATTGTGCTGATCGTCGCCGCGCTGGCTTATCTCACCCTGGGCGCACCTTAATCGGCGTCGCGATCGCCTCTGGTAAAGACCAGCGACTCCCCGTCTTCGGCGACCTCCACGACCACATGGTCGCCGGCGACGAACTTGCCTTCGAGCACCTCCACGGCCAGCGGGTCCTGAATGAAGTTGCCGATGGCGCGCTTGAGCGGGCGCGCGCCGTATTCGGGCTCAAAGCCTTCTTCAGCCAGAAAGTCTTTGGCGGCGTCGCTGATCTCGATGGTCATGCGTTGCTCGGCCATCATCTTGCGAAGACGCCTTTTCTGAATGTCGACGATGAGGCGGATGGCGTCTTTGTCGAGGGCCTGGAAGACGATCGGCGCGTCGAGGCGGTTGAGGAATTCCGGGCGGAAGTGGTCGCGCAGGATCTCCTGCACCGCGTCGGTCATCTCTTCGCCGGAGGCCTTGCCGCTTAAGTCCATGATCTCGCGGCTTCCCACGTTGGAGGTGAGGATCACCAGCGTGTTGGTAAAATCGACGCGGCGGCCCTGGCTGTCGGTCAGGCGGCCCTCGTCCATCAGCTGCAAGAGCAGGTTGAACACATCGGGGTGGGCCTTCTCGGCCTCGTCGAAGAGCACCACGCTGTAGGGTTTGAGGCGCACGGCCTCGGTGAGCACGCCGCCCTGCTCGCTGCCCACGTAGCCGCGGGCGGAGCCGATGAGCGTGTTGACCTTGGACTGCTCCATGTACTCCGACATGTCGATGCGCACGATGGCGTCTTCGCTGTCGAAGAGAAACTCGGAGAGGGCCTTGGCGAGCTCGGTTTTGCCGACGCCGGTGGGGCCCACGAACATGAAGTTGCCGATGGGGCGGTTGCGGTCCTGAAGACCCGCGCGCGAGCGCCAGATGGCGCTGCAGATGATTTCGATGGCCGAGTCCTGCCCGACCACACGCTGGCGCAGGCGATCGGGCATGTTGAGCAGCTTCTCGCGCTCCGACTCCAGCATTTTGCTCACGGGGATGCCGGTCCAATCGGCAATGACTTCGCCGATGTCGTTGGCGTCGACGTAGTCTTTGAGCAGGCGCTCTTCTTTATGCAGCTCGCTCATGCGGGCCTGGGCCGCCTCGAGCTTCTGCTTGAGCTTTGGCAGCACGCTGTAGCGAATCTCGGCCGCACGCCCCAGCTCGCCAGCGCGCTGGGCCTCCTGGGAGGTCTTCTCGGTGGCCTCCAGCTCTTCTTTGATGGTGGTGATCTCGTCGAGCACCACTTTTTCAGTCTCCCAGCGCACGCGCAGGCGCGCGGCCTCTTCGCGCAGGCTCTCGATGCGGTTCTCAAGCTCGGTGCGCTCCTCCACCGTCTCCGGGTTGGTGGCGTCGGCGATGGTCTGGCGCTCCATCTCCAGGGCGTGCATGCGACGCTCCAGGGCGTCGAGCTCGGTGGGTTTGCTGTCGATCTCCAGGCGCAGGCGGCTGGCGGCCTCATCGATGGCGTCGATGGCTTTGTCGGGCAGGTAACGATCCTGCACATAACGCGCCGTCATCTGGGCGGCGGCCACCAGCGCGCTGTCGTCGATCTGCACGCCGTGGTGAATCTCGAAGCCCTGCTTGATGCCGCGAAGGATCGAGACGCAGCCGTCGGTCGAGACCTCCTCCACGTGGATCGACTGAAAACGGCGCTCCAGCGCGGCGTCGGCCTCCACATGCTGGCGGTACTCCTCAACGGTGCTGGTGCCGATGACGCTCAGCTCACCACGCGCCAGCGCGGGCTTGAGCATGTTGGAGGCGTTCATCGAGCTGTCTTTGCCGCCGGCGCCGACAAGCTGATGCAGCTCGTCGATGAAGAGGATGATGCGGCCCTGGCTGTTCACAACTTCCTGCACCACCGTCTTGATGCGCTCTTCAAACTGGCCGCGCAGGCTGGTGCCGGCCACCAGCGCGCCCAGATCCAGGCGCATCAGGCGTTTTCCGGCGAGGCCGGTGGGCACGTCGCCGGCGACCAGGCGCTGGGCCAGGGCGTGCACGATGGAGGTCTTGCCCACGCCCGGGTGGCCGAGCAGCACCGGGTTGTTTTTGGTGCGGCGAGTGAGGACTTGCATGACGCGCCGGATCTCGGCGTCGCGGCCGATGACCGGGTCGAGCTCGCCGCGCTCGGCCATGCCGGTGATGTCCTGGGCGTATTTGCCAAGAATCTCGGAGACGGGGCCTTCGGCGCTGGTGATTTTCTGGCCGCCGCGGGCCTTCCTTACCGCTTCCTCCAGCTTCTCGGCGGTGGCTCCGGCGTCACGAAGTTGTTTGCCGGCGTAGCTCGACGTGCGGCGCGCAAAGGCGATGAGCAGATGCTCGCTGCTGGTGAACTGATCGCCCAGCGTATTGGCCAGCTCCCCGCCTTCCTGAAGCGCAGCGAGCAGATCTTTGCTGATAAAGGGCTGCTCCTGGTTGCGGTAGGTTTTGGGCAAGAGCTCCAGCTCGTCGATGAGCTTGCGGCCCAGGGCCTTGGGGTTGGCGCCCAGGTTCTCCAGAAGGCTCGTGGCCACCGAGTCGTCCTGCTCGAGCATCGCGAGCAGCGTATGCTCCACCTCGACGTGATCGTGGCGCAGCGTCTTTGCCAGGCCCTGGGCGCGCTCCAGGGCTTTGCGGGCTTTTTGAGTGAAGCGAGACAGGTCGAATTTCTGGGGCATCGTAAGGCTCGGGGCGACAGGTACATCCAGTCCACAACGCTCGCCATAAAAGCGAGTCGCACAACAGATAGGGCACATTCGGGTGGCGGCAATCTGACCCTCGCCACCGGCCGGTGTCAACCGGGGGGAGTCCGTCCAGGGCAGAGCGCCTTAAGCGTTCACCGCATCGGCGGCGACGAGCGCCGCGCCCTCACCGGGGCGCGCGACGATCAGATCGCTCACGCCGCCGATCTGCCCCAATACCGAGCGCACCGCCGAGAGCTCGCGCGCCGGGCAGAAGACTTTGACGTGAGGGCCGGCGTCGATCGTAAAGAAGACCTGCAGCCCGTCGCGGCGCGCGCGCCGCACCCGGTGAATCAGCTCCAGGGTGGTCGGGTTCCAGTAGATCACCCCGGGGTCGGCGGCCATGGCGCTGGCGTGCATGCCCAGGCAGGAGCGCTCGGCGACGCGTCCCAGCGCCTGAAAGTCGCGCGCTTTGATGGCGTCGGTGGCCTCGACGATGTCGCCGGCCACGGTGTCGGCCCAGGGGGTAAAGAGTGGTGAGCTCTCCTGGGTGCGCAGCATGCCTTCGGTGGAGCTGATGTCTTTTTCGCCCTGGGTGGTCACGGCCACCACGCAGCGTAGATCCCAATGCTCCGGCCCGGCGATGGGCACGGCGAAGGCGTCGTGGCCGTCTTTGCGGCTGCCGCGGCGCATCTCCGCAAACCCGCCGTAGATCGAGCGGGCCGCCGAGCCCGAGCCGCGGCGGGCCAGCGCGGAGAGCTGCTCATCGAGAAGATGCAGCCCGGCCGCCGAGGTGGCTGCCAGCGCCAGCGCCGCAAAACCCGAGGCCGACGAGGCCAGCCCGGCGGCGGTGGGGAAGTCGTTGGCCGTCTCCACCTCGGCAAAGTAGTCGTGGTTGGATTCGTTGCGCACCAGTTGCACAAACTCGACCACCCGCTGATACGCGCGGCTGCCCTGGCGCAGCTCTTTGCCGTCGAGGATGACGATGTCGCGGCTGATGTCGTCGCGGTAGCGCACCCGCGTGGTGGTGGAGAGGCCGCCCAGGGTCAACGAGAGGCTCCCGGCCACCGGCAGGTTGAGGTCGGTGTCGCGTTTGCCCCAGTACTTGACCAGCGCGATGTTGGGGTGGGCAAAGGCCGTCGCCTCCATCGGTGGCGAGGAGGTGTTGTAAGGGGGGAAGGCAAACATGGTGTCCTTTAGCTCTCGAGGGTGAAGGTGTAGACGGGCCAGCCGCGCACCTCCCAGCCCTCCCGTATCGCCCGGGTTGTGGCCTCATCGGGGCCCAGCGCCACCACGCACCCGCCACCGCCGGCGCCGGTGAGCTTCGCGCCCAGGGCCCCGGCACCGCGCGCCAGGTGACAGGCCTCGTCGATCGCCGGGATCGACACACCCAGCGCGGCGAGTAACCCCTGGTTGATGTTCATATATTCGCCGACGGCCTGGAGATCGCCGGCCTCCAGCGCCTGACGGCCCTCGGCGGCGACCTGCCCGATGGCCTCAAAGACCGCTGCGGTTGCACGCCGGCGCTCGGCCAGCGCGCTCACCCCGGCGACCATCTCGGCGGTGGAGGCCGAAGGGGCCACCTGGGCCACCACCAGCCGGAGCGTCGGGGCGCGCACAGGCTCGAGGGTGGGGGGGCCGCCTGCCGCGTCGCGCTTAAAGGCAAACACCCCGCCGCCCAGCGCCGCGCTCTGGTCGATGCCCGAGGCTCGGCCGTGAAAAAGCCCCTCGGCAAAGCTCACCGCCTCTTCGACGGTCTTCGCATCGCCGCGCCCCGAGAGTTTGTGGGCGGCGCGGGCCAGCGCCACAGCCAGCGCCGCCGAGCTTCCCATGCCCGCGCCCACCGGGACCTCCAGGCGCACATGGCCATCGAGCGCTTCGAGCGTAAGCCCAAAACGCTCCACGATGCCGCGGGCGGCCTCAAGCACCTTGCCCTCGGCCAGGAAGCTGCCCGCCGGGTGATCGACGCGAAACGCCTCGGAGCGCCCGTGGCGCACACACGCCACCGCACCCAGCGGCAGCCCGCAGGCCACCGCCGCATAGCCGTGCACCACGGCATGCTCCCCGAAGAGGATCAGCTTGCCTCGTCCGCGCCCCTCAGCCACCTCGCCCATCAACCAAAGAGCCCGCGCGCAAAGCCCGACTCGCTGATCTCAAGGTCGATCGACTCCGGAAGCTCATCGACGTTCTTCTCGGCGTACGCGCTCCCCAGCTCGTACTCCTCGCCACTGAAGAGGCAGAGGTAGACCTGCTTGACGTTTTTGAGACGCGGGAGTTCTTCGGCGGTGATGCGCCAGAAGATGTCCATGAACTCCTCCAGCGTGATGCCGCCCATCTGCAGGCCGATCGCCGGAAACGCCAGCTCTTTGAGCTCCAGCTCATCGGCCAGGTCGTAGGCGTTGAGGATGGCGTTGGACACCAGGCGCGCATTGATCTTCTTGGCACCCACGATCGAGACGTGGATCAGGCGCTTGACCGGCAGCTGCCCGGCTTCGGTGTCGACGGCGCGGCCCGGCTCCAGGCGGTTGTTGCGCAGCCCGCTGCGCGCCATATGCAGAGTCTGCTGCATAAAAGGACCGCCGCGGCGCGCAATCGCGTTGCTCACGGTGTTGTCGCTGTTGCCGCCGCTGTTGAGGATCAGCCCGGTGTTCGACGGGTTGACCAGCGCCCCCTCGGGCATCGAGATCAGCGTGATATCACCCTGGGTGACGATGAGATGGCGTTTGGAATCTTCCATAAAGGTGTCCTGCATGGGGTCAGTCAGTATGCGATTTTGGGATGGAACAAAAAGGTGGGGCTGGCCCACCGACGCGGGCGGCCAAACGCCCTTTCTAGGCGATTGAAGCCCGGGCAGCAAGGCGGCGCGCCTTGAGGCTACGGGGCGTCCCGACGCCATGCTGCTCGTGTGTGCGGGCGTGATGCGCGCCAACCTAAGCGCATCTGGCCAGAGGCAAGCAAACCGTCGGCCCGAAATGCATCGCGCTTACGCAAAGCTGCACTCCAGCTTGAGCGCCTCGACCAGCCTGGCCTCATACGCCTCGCGGCTGATTTCGATCACCCCCAGCCGCTCCAGGTGCGAGGTCTGAAACTGCACATCGAGCAGGCTAAATCCCCGCGCGTTAAGCCGCTCGACCAGATGCACAAGGCAGATCTTCGAGGCGTCGGTCGCCCGATGAAACATCGACTCACCGGCAAAAAGCCCGGCCAGCGCCACGCCATAGAGCCCGCCCACCAGGCGATCACCCTCCCAGGCTTCGACACAGTGGGCAAAGCCCAGCCGGTGAAGCTCGGTGTAGACCTCTTTGATCCCTTCGGAGATCCACGTCTGCGGCTGGCCGGGCCGCGGCTCCGCGCAGGCTTCGATGACACCCTCAAAATCCGTGTTGAAACGAATCTCAAAGGGTTTCTTGCGCAAGGTCTGCCGAAAACGCCGCGAGATGCGCAGGCCGTCCAGCGGCAGAATCGCGCGCGGATCGGGCGCATACCAGTAGATGCGCCCCTCCTGCTCGGGATGCGCCATCGGGAAAATCCCCTGGGCGTAGGCCGAGAGCAAAAGCTGTGCGGAGGGGCGCGTCTCATCCATCGCGTTATGCCTTCGCCTTCGGATGCGTCATCGCTCTGGGGTTGATCGCCTTATCGAACTCCTCGCCAGACAGATAGCCGAGCTCGGTGATGGCCTGACGAAGCGTCGTCTTCTCTTTGTAGGCCTTCTTGGCGACTTCCGCGGCCTTGTCGTAGCCGATCACCGGGTTGAGCGCGGTCACCAGCATCAGGCAGCGCTCCAGGTAGTCGGCGATCTGCTCGCGGTCCGGCTCAATGCCCACCACGCAGTTGTCGGTAAATGAGTGCATCGCGTCGGTGAGCAGGCGAGTGGATTCGAGCACGTTATGCACGAGCATCGGCTTGTAGACGTTGAGCTCAAAGTTGCCGTTGGCCGCCGCAAAGCCCACCGCCGCGTCGTTGCCGAAGACGTGCGCGCAGACCATCGTCATGGCTTCGGACTGGGTCGGGTTGACCTTGCCAGGCATGATCGAAGAGCCGGGCTCATTGCTCGGCAACACCAACTCGCCGAACCCACAACGCGGGCCGCTTCCCATCCAGCGGATATCGTTGGCGATCTTGTTGAGCGAGGTCGCCAGGGTCTTGAGCGCGCCGTGGGCCTCCACGATCGCCTCTTTGCCGGCGAGCAGCGCAAATTTGTTGGGCGCGGGCTTAAAGGCGTAGCCGCTCATGGCCGCCAGAGCGTCGCAGACGGCCTTATCGTAACCTTCGACCGTGTTCAGGCCGCTTCCCACCGCGGTGCCGCCGATGGCCAGCTCCACCAGAAGCTCCAGCGACTGGCGGATGGCGCGCTCGGCGTAGGTGAGCTGCGCCGAGTAGCCCGAAAACTCCTGACCGAGGGTCAGCGGCGTGGCGTCCATCAGGTGGGTGCGGCCGACTTTGACGATGTCCGCAAACGCTTCGGCCTTGGCGTCGAGCGCGTCGCGAAGGTGGGAGAGCGCCGGGAGCAGCGCGCTCTCAAACTGGTCGACGATCGCCACGGCGCTGGCCGTGGGGAAGCTGTCGTTGGTCGACTGGCTCTTGTTCACATCATCGTTGGGGTGAATCGGGCTCTTCGACCCGAGCTCCCCGCCGAGCATCTCGATGGCGCGGTTCGCGATGACCTCGTTGGTATTCATGTTGGTCTGCGTGCCGCTTCCCGTCTGCCAGACCACCAGCGGGAAATGCTCATCGAGCTTGCCGTCGATGACCTCCTGGGCGGCGGCCTGAATCGCCTTCTTTTTCTCTTCGCTCAAAAGCCCCAGGCCACAGTTGGCCTCGGCGGTGGCGTGCTTGACCATCCCCAGCGCCTTGATCATGGGGCGAGGCATGCGGTGGCCGCCGATCTTGAAGTTCTGGATGGAGCGCTGGGTCTGGGCGCCCCAGTAGGCGTCGGAGGGCACTTCCACCGCGCCCATTGAGTCGTATTCGGTGCGAGTCGACATCTTGTGATCCTTTTGGGTTGAGCGTTTTGTGGCCATACATCGGTCGTTTTGGCGCCTGCATTATGGGGTTCAGCGCGTCAAACTCAAGCCGTGAGATGCGCGCCGGGTCCATCGGCCCAAACCGCTGCGGCGGTGGTCACCGTGGCCCGCGTGGCCATAATGTGCTCTGAGGCCAGCGCACGAGACACCTATGAGCGATGACGCAGTTAAGGACCGGGGGAGCCGGGGCAAGCCCCCCACCTCCCAGAGCGGTGACCCCACCGATGCGGCCATGCGCCGCCTTCAGGCCGAGCTTGAAGAGCGCCCCCTTCGCCACACCCAGCTCCGGCCGCTCCCCTCCTCAACGATCGACGCGCAGTCCCCCGACCGCACCGACGAGGAGCGGGGCCGCCCCCGGCGCTTTCGTTATTTCGACCGCGAAAAAGGCGTGGGCCTGGCCGTGCTCAGCTACTGCTCGGTGCTCTTTGGCGTGCCTTTTTTCATCGTGCCGCTGGTGCTGCGCGACAACCCCTTTAGCCTGCACCACGCTAAAGCCGCCGGCGCCATCTACCTTTTGTGTTACGCCTTTGTGCTCCTGGCCACGCTCAACTGCGCGCTCTTCTTGCCCCTGGCGCTTGTGGCTTATATCCCTGCCCTGATTGGTATTTACCGCGCCTCGGCCGGCGTTGAAGCTGGCCAGGCCGCGCTCGGCCCCCTGGGAGAGCGCATCTTCAAATGGATTGAGGTCAAGAAGTGACGAAGACGTTGCGTAGTAAGAAGGCGAAAAAAGCCCGCGCCGAGACCATCGGCCAGATCCTCGACGAGCTCTACCCCACCACGCCGGTCCCCCTCGACCATAAAGACGCCTACACGCTGCTGGTCGCCGTGCTCCTCTCGGCCCAATGCACCGACAAACGCGTCAACATGGTCACGCCGGATCTCTTCGCGCTGGCCGACAACCCCCATGACATGGCTCGCCAGCCCGTCGACAAAATCCAGCACACCATCCGCTCCTGCGGGCTCGCCCCGACCAAAGCCAAAAACATCCTCGCCCTCTCGCATATCCTGGTCGACGAGTTCGATGGCGAGGTCCCCGGCACCCTGAAAGAGCTCACGAAGTTGCCGGGGGTGGGGCGCAAAACGGCCCAGGTCGTGCTTTCCCAGTGGTTCGACGTGCCCTCCTTTCCCGTCGACACCCACATCCACCGCCTGGCCGAGCGCTGGGGCTTGAGCAACGCCAAAAACGTCCGCCAGACCGAGGACGACCTGCGCGAGCTTTTTGACGAGTCCACCTGGAACGCTCGCCATCTGCAGATCATCTTCTACGGCCGGGAGTACTGCCCGGCGCGGGGCCACGATCTGGAGACGTGTGTGATCTGCAGGCAGATCGAGGCGGGGGAGCTTTGAGCGAGGTTGGGTAGGGCGCAAGCGGGTGGCAGAAGCCTCTATTCATATACGGCGTTTTGCAAAACCCTCCCACGCCGTAGGGGCGGGTCTTGTGCCCGCCTGGAACTCCAATTCCCTCTACGCCTCACGCGTTATCAGAACTGATCATGCGATGGGCCCGCGAACTTCTCTAAAATCCCGACACTTTTGCTATAGGGTCAGGGTTTCGTGTACCGCTCTGAGCTCGAAGGAACAGTGCCGCCTTGAGCCCGCCAACGGTCGTCTTCTCTTACACCGATGTCGGTAAGGCTGTCCGCGTTTCGTTCTCCTCAGCAGACTCCATCGATCGCGGCGAACACTTAATTATTTTTCGGAGCTCCGATGCCCCTGCGCGCCCTTACCGGTTTTAGTAGTGTTCTAATGCTTACAGCCATATCAGTGGCTCTGATGATGCCGGCAAAGGCGGACGCATGTACCACCTCGCCACCGGGAGTGTATGTCAGTCCTTATGTCACGCAGGTTGCAACAGTACCGGTCGATGGTGTTCTAGCTTTTGATGGCTTCCTCGTTGACGTGCTTCCCGAAGATGCCGCTCAGTACATAAAAATACGCGTCTTTGATTCTGAAGGTCATGCCGTGCCCGGCGGACTTCACACGCGTCTCCTTGGCCTCGACCCTGACGCGGATCGTCCGCAGCCCGTTACGACGGTCGTCGGGGTAGGGCTCCAGAGTCTGTTTATCTGGCGCCCGGATTCAGCCTTCGTTGTAGGGGAAGACTATGATGTCCAGATCGATGTCATTGAACCGGCAGAGTCGCTCCGCATTGAGTTCGAAGCTACCGAACCTATTAATGGCGAGGAATGGAACGCTCCCCTTGTATCCATTGAATCCCTGGGCGTGACGGAACGCACGGGCGGCCACACCATCTGCTGCGAGTATGAGTTTGATTCATGTGGGTATGGATCGAGGTGCTGGCACCAGAGTTATGTTTACCACCCCACGGTCGAAGCCTCTCGTCACTTCGTCGAGCCAGAGTCTCGGCAGACCTTCTACCGAATCGTTCGGGAAGACGAGGTCGTTGAGGCGCTCTGGGATCACTCGCCACGCGAAAACGCGGCTCTTTCCATCGAGTACGCTCCCGATGACGAGGGCCCCTTTTGCTTCTCTGTCGAAGCCGAGCGTCTGAGCGATGGCACGACGGCACGAAGTGCCCCTGTCTGCATCAATAAGTCGGAGATGAGCCCCTATGAGCCGCGCACGGAGCCCGTCCCGGCGCGTTCGGACTGCACAGACCAGCCCTATGTGGACAATGACCGCGACGGCCAGCCGGACGAGGACCAGAGCGGTCTCGATGAAAGCTACGGCGGCCCTGGCAGTGGGGATGGGGCTGGCGGGGATGGGAGCTCGTCGGCGTTCGATGCAATCGGCGAGGGCTGTGGGTGTGCATCGAGTCTGGGGGACTCACCAACCAACGGAGTCTGGTGGCTATTCTGGATTGTGATCGGTCTCGCGCTTCAGCGCCGCCGATGGTGCCGGTGAGGAATCTATGAATTTCATCTCGATAGGTCGGCTTCCGATCCTGGTGGTACTCGTATTGCTCCTTACTGCGACGGCGTGTGGTTCAGACATAGTTCCGAGAGAGAACAATGTCGGTGAGCCCTGGGAGTTTGAGGAGTACGTTTTCGAGGAGGAACCTCGGCTCGAAGCCCCCGAAGAGGTGGATTTTGGGCTGGTTGAGCCTGGCACCGAGGTCGCGCACACGGTCACGTTGCGAAACACGGGTAGCGCTGACCTCGAGATCTATGGGCTCTACGTGACAGAGCCTTTTGGTGTCGCGCTGGGGGGGGGAGACATGCCGCTCACCATCGCGCCGGGCGAATCCTTCGCCGTCGAGCTCACGGTGAGCGTACTCCAGGGCGAGGGAGCCACGGGTTGGTTGTATATTGCGAGCAATGACCCGCAGCTCCCTGAGCATCAAGTCAGGCTCACCGCCGAGGTGCTGCGCCTCCCCGAAGTCTGCCCGATTCCGGTCATTGAGGCTCGCCATCGGCTTCGCGGCGAGGCACGTGCACAGCCGGACGGGCGCCTTGATGGCGCCCCCCTCGACAGCATTGAGCTCAGCGCCCTGAGTAGTTTCGAGTCCGGTGGTGGCGACATCACGGCGGTGGAATGGGCGATCGTCGAGCAGCCCGCTGACGGCGCGGTTCAACTCACCTCGGGACCGTCGAGCTGGACGAACGAGCTTTTTCTCGAGCTCGCCGGCCACTATATCGTTGAGCTACACGTCTGGAACGACCGTGGCGAGCGCTCCTGCGAGCCAGCCCGCATGGAGCTGGTGGCCCTGCCCGATGCTGCGCTGCACATCCAACTCGTATGGGACACACCGCGGGATCTCGAGCGTTACGACGACCACGGCAGCGACCTCGATCTGCACGTCCTGCATCCTCTCGGCCGCTGGGGGCGGATACCCTACGACTGTTACTGGCAGAACCCTCGGCCTGCCTGGGGAGCGAGCCTCGACATCGACCGCGGCAACGGGTGGGGGCCCGAAAATATTAACCTCAACGAGCCTGAAGACGGCCTGAGCTACGGCGTCGGCGTCCATTACTTCGCCGACCGTGGCCTGGGCGATAGCTTCGCCACGGTGCGTATCTACGTCGCAGGTACACTCGCCGATGAGTTCCAGCGCGAACCCATGCGCCAGGGGCAATTCTGGCATGTTGCAAACGTGAACTGGCCGTCGGGGGAGATCGACGCGGTTGAGGATGTTTTTCGGTTCAATCCTTAAGCCAGCCCTTTGTGAGCTGTCCCCTCGATCGAGGCCGGGGAGCTTTGAGCTAAAGCCGGTGTGTCTCGACGAAGAGGTCCTGAAAGCGTGCGGGAGGCGTTCGTCACGTCACAGCGACGTCGAAATTGCCCATAAGGGGGTGTTCGTCGAATCGCAGTCGCTCAAAAATTACCCATAAGGGGGTATTCGTCGCGTTGACGAAGGGGGGCTTACGAGCTTGAGAGGGGGTTCGTTGAAGTGACGAAGGTGGGATGAAGGCATTGATGGGGTGTTCGTCACGTCAAAGCCACTCGCCGGAACCTGGCGGCGGTCGGAGCGCCCGATCCATAAACAAAAGCCATCGGATGTGCTCAGCGCCGCACCGGCACCGTAAAGAGCGTGGCCCGCTTATCATCGGTGATCGGCACATCACCGCTCACATCCACACGACCCTCCTCGGGGTGGTAGATGCCGAGACGCAGGTTGAACTCGCCATCGCGCCAGTCGCGCGGCACGTGGAAGATCTGCTCGTCGACGATGAACTGACCGGGCTTCCAGCGGTGCAGCGGGTAGAGGCCGTTGACCGGGACGTGGTCCAGGTTTTTGGTCTTATGGGGCCCGTTACCGTGCACAAAGAGCAGCCAGCCCTCGGGGATGGGCTTTAAGGCTTCAAATACATAGGTGATCGTGGCCTTGCGCCCCGGGCGCAACGCATCGGTGGAGAGGGCGTAGCCGCGGATGCGCGCAAACTCACCCAGGGTCACGTTGACCTCGTGCTCCACCGGGGGCATCGCGTCGAGGATCTTGCCGTCGAGAAGCTGCAGGCTGTGCCGCTCATGCCAGGCGTTGACCGAGGCTCGCCAGGTGTGCAGCTCCCGCTCGCGCGCGGCGTTATCGTCATGGCGCGTCAATACGGAGGTGGCCTCCAGAGGGTCGCGGCCTAAGTCAAAACGCTCGTCGGGCTGCGCGCCAAAGTGGTGGATGTATTTGTCGTCGCCGCGGATGCTGGCCATGCAGCGGCGCTCGTACCAGCAATGCGAGAAGATGGAGCGCTCCACCGGGGCCTCCCGAAGGTCAAAGCCGGGGTAGTCGGCGTCGAGATCAAAGCCGAGAAGCGAGGCGATGGTGGGCAAAAGGTCGACCTGGCTGACCGGGGGTTGCACTCGACCCGCAAGCTCGGGGAGCGCCGGGCTGTAGAGCATCATGGGGATGTGCAGCCCCTCCTCGTAGATCACGTTGTCGTGCTGGCGGCGGCCGTGTTCCCCAAAGCCCTCCCCGTGGTCGCCGACGATCACAAAGAGGGTGTCGTCGTAGAGGCCGAGCTCCTTGTACTGCGCCATCACGTTGGCCACGAAGTGGTCCACGTAGCGGATGGTGTTGTGGTAGTCGTTGAGCTCCTCATCCGGCTCAAAGTCGTGATGCCCGTAGCGCTCCGGGGCCAGATAGTCGTGGTGCGGAGTCAGGGTCAGGTAGGTCAAAAAGGTGGGGCGATGTTTTTGTTCGCTCAGCCAGGCCCGGCTGGGCTTGAGCATAATATCGTCTTCATAACCAAAATAGTTGGCCTTCTCGAAGCCGCGGGTCTCCATCTCGTTGACGGGCAAAAAGTAGTCATAGCCCATGTTGTCGATGAGCTGGCGCCGCCCCTCAAAATGCTCGGTGGCCGACTGGAAAAAGCCCGTGGCGTAGCCCTGCTCGCCAAGGAGCGCGGCCAGGCAGCGCGCCGGAAGCGCCCCCGGGTAGGACTCGGTGATGGGCATGTTCAGCCGCGGCTCGATGCCGCAGAGCGTGGCCACGAGCGCCTTGGAGGTATGCGGCACCACGGCGTGGGCGCGCTCGGCCACCAGGCTCTTCTCGGCCAGCTCCGCAAGGAAGGGCGTTGTAGCGAGTTCCGGATTATAGACCGAGGTCGAGCGGGCGCGGGTCGACTCCAGCACGATCAGCGCGACGTGCTTCGGTCTACCGGTTTCGGGGGGGGGGGATTGCACCAATGAGGCTTTTGAGAGGTCGGGACGCGCTTCAACCACCACGTCATCATCGGCGTTTAGATCAAGCGCGCTCATCCCCAGGTTCACCACCGAGGTCCGCGCAAAGGGCGCGTAGGGCTCGGCCAGGGGCGGCGTGCACGCCAGCGCGATCAGGCAAACAGACCCGGCCAACATCGCTCCGGAAGGCAAGCGCTCCTCCGGGGCCGGCTCCAGCACCTTGCCTCGCGATAAAAGCGCCGGCCCGAGCAAAAAGAAGATGACCGCCACGATCAACCCGCCCAGCGTCCACACCGGCACCTCGCTGGAGACCACGTTCCAGGTCTCGTCGAAGTTGTTGAGCGAGAACATCAACAGCGAGGCGTCCAGGGTGGAGCCGGTCGACATATAAAAATGGTGCGCCACGATCTCGACCGCCGCCACCAGCGCGGCGACCACGCCCAGCGCAAAGTGCGAGATGGTGCGAATACGTGGCGAGCGCGCGAGCCCCAGCAACGCGACACCGATGAGCGCAAAGCCCAACCCGAAGAGCAGCTCCGATTTAAAAAGATCCAGCGCGCCGAGCACTCCCTCAAGCTGCGCGCGTTTGAAGACTCGCGCGCTCTTCAGCCCCAGCAGCAAAAGAAGAATGGGCAGGGCGTTGAGCAACAAAAAGCGCCGTTGGGCTGCCAGGGTGCGGTGGTTCAGGAGGTCGAGCATGGAGGGCGTCGCGGGTGAGGGGGAAGGGGGCAGGGAGAGCATTGTGACAGGGGAGGATGTAGTCGGAAGTGGCGGGTATTTCCAGTGGGGTGGGGTGGTGGGTACGGGAACGCTCGCCATCGCGGCGGGGAGCGTCTGGGGCGTGAGCCAGATGGAGCCCGGTGTGAGCAAAAACGACCAGCAAAAGTTTGTTCGCCTCGTCGAGCGCTGGCGCGATGCCGGCATGGATTCCCGACGTTGAAGCCTCGATCGCCACCTGAGGCTGCCCCGCATAAAAAGCATTTGCTTTTGCCCCCTACCCCTTTCTAGGGTCCTCCCATCGCAACGCACCGGTGACTCCGAGCGGGTTGGGGCACACCGTGTCGGTCGTGGGGACCGAATACCTGTACCTTTGATGGTCACTGAAATTTTTTGGAGGAGCGCCACCATGAGCGAAAAACCGACGATTCTGGCCACTTGCCCCTCGTGCATGTCGCACGTGCGTGTGGAGCGCGACGCGCCCAAGGCCGAGTGTCCTTTCTGTTCGACGGCGTTCGGGCCGCAAGAGTCGCGGCAGTCACGTGGCACGGTCGCGCGCCTGGCGCAGCGGACCACGGGCATCGCGGCCGCCTCGGCGCTCAGCCTCACCCTCCTCGGGGCCTGTGGCGGCGAGGACGTCGACGATCCCTCGCCGGACGTCGAGCAGGAAGATGCAGGTGATACGGGTGATGCCTGGGATGTCCCCGACGAGAACCTTGAGGGCGACGTCTACGGCGTGCCCGGCGATGTCGAGGACGCCGGTCCCGAGCCCGGTGATGGTGAGGTCGACGAGGGCCTCTAAGGCATCGTGTGAGCGCCCGGTTCCCGCAGAACCGGGCGCTTTTTTCTTCTGCTGAAGATGCTGAATATGTGTTGGAGGAGCGCCACGATGGGCGACAAAAAGACATTGCTGGTTATTTGCTCGGAGTGTGCCACGCACGTGCGGACGGAGCGCGACGCCGCGCAGGTGACGTGTCCCTTTTGTGAGACCGAGAATGACCTGTCGGCACTGAAAATTTTTGAGAAACCCAATTCCAGCCCCAGCCCCGAAGCACACATCCCCTTCCCCGAGACGATGTCGCTCTACGGCGTGCCCGCCGATCTTGAGCGAATGCTTCGCCCGACCGACCCTCTCTTTGACACCGATACGGACCCTTTCGCCGAGACCGACACGGATAAGGATGGCGATGACGACGATAACGACTAAGCCCCGAGCACGACGCCCGGTTCGCGCAGTAACGCCTGAAGATCTGGAGCGGGGCACGCCCCTCTACTGCGTCTGGGAAATCACCCTGGCCTGCGACCTCGGGTGCCGACACTGCGGCTCCCGCGCCGGCAAAGCGCGCCCGGACGAGCTCAGCACGAAGGAGTGCCTGGAGGTTGTCGATCAGCTCGCAAAACTCGGCATTCGCGAGGTCACGCTGATCGGCGGTGAAGCCTATTTGCGCGAGGATTGGCCCGAGATCGCTGCCGAGATCACCCGCCAGGGCATGGTCTGCAGCATGACCACCGGCGGGCGAGACCTGAGCGCGGAGCGGGTGGAGCAGGCGGTGGCGTCGGGCATCAAGCTCATCTCGGTGTCGCTCGACGGGCTGCAGCAGACCCACGACGCGTTGCGCGGTCGAAAGGGCGCCTTTGAGAGCGCGCTGGCGTCAGCGAAACGTATTGCCGACTCACCGATTCGCCTGGGCGCCAACACGCAGATCAACCGCCTCTCCTTGCCGGAGCTCCCGGCGCTTGTGGATGTGCTGGTGGAGCTGGGCATCAACGCCTGGCAGATTCAGCTCACCGTGCCGATGGGGCGCGCCGCCGACCGCCCCGAGCTTCTCTTGCAACCCTACGACCTGCTCGAGGTCTTTCCGCTCCTGGCCTACCTCAAGTCCACCAAACTCACCCCCAACGGCATCGGGCTCTACCCGGGCAACAACATCGGGTATTTCGGGCCTTACGAGCAGCTTCTGCGCTTTCGCGGCGAAGAGGGTGTGCATTGGAGTGGATGCTCGGCGGGCAAGTGGTCGATCGGGCTGGAGGCTGACGGCAAGATCAAGGGTTGCCCCTCACTTCCCACCCAGCATTATACCGGCGCGAACGTGCGCGACTTAAGCATCGCCGAGACGGTCGCGACCACGCCGGAGCTCAAATACCTGCGCGAGCGTACCGTCGAGGACCTCTGGGGCTACTGCCGCACCTGCTATTACGCCGCCGAATGCAAGGCGGGGTGTTCCTGGACCTCGCACAGCCTTCTGGGCAAGACGGGCAACAACCCCTACTGCATCCACCGGGCGATGGATTTTGAGCGCCGCGGTCAGCGCGAGCGGGTCGTCAAGGTGGAGGGCGCCAGCGGAAAACCTTTTGATACCGGGCGTTTTGAGATCGTGGTCGAAGACCTCGAAGAGCGCGCCCCGCTGGAGCTGCGCACCATCCTGGGCCGCAGCCAGGAGGAGGTCGCCTCGCTGACGGGCGACGCGCCCAGCATCTGGAGTCTGGAGCATATTCGGGCGGCGCTCAAAAGCCGCTGAGTGTTTTTCAGGCTTTTCACTTTCAAACCCTCAAATCCCCGATCGGCCAGTCGTTATGCGCTTCGACGCCTCTGTTTTAAAACAAAACAGAGGTGTCGGAGCGCCCGACACCTCTGTTTTGAAATGAAAGAGGTGTGTCGGAGCGCCCGACACCTCTGTTTTGAAATGAAAGAGGTGTGTCGGAGTGCTCGAAGCACGATCCGCCGGTTAAAACAGTCGTGTCGTCCGCCCCCCGGCCTCATGTTCGGATTGAAACTGGCGAGTCGTTCGGTCCGACACCTCATGTTCAGAATGAAACTGGCGCGTCGTTCGGTCCGACGCCTCATGTTCGGATTGAAAAGGGCGTACCGTTCGGTCCGACGTGCCTGTTTCAAGTGGGGAGCGCCGCGTCGTTCGGTCCGACGGGCCTGTTTCAAGTCGGGAGCGCCGCGTCGTTCGGTCCGACGGGCCTGTTTCAAGTGGGGGGTGACGCGTCGTTCGGTCCGATACTTCTGTTTTAACTGCGAAGAGACGCGTCGACCGCTTCGACGCGCCTGTTTCACTCCTCGTCGGCCTTCTCAACTTCGGGGGCGTAGGCAGTCAGCGCCTCTTCGCGCTCGCGCAGCCACTCCAGACGCTGCCCCGTGATAAAGCGGTAAATCTCCGCCGTCTCCGGCTCCTCGCCAGATACATCCACGGCGTCGATCGGGTCCTCGCGCCAGCGCACCAGGCGCCGGATGCCGTGGATGCGGTCGTCGAAGTAATAGAGATCGTCGGTGCGGGTGCCGATCATCTTAAAGGTCTCTTCGCCGCGTTTGGCCGCCTCGGGGATGTAGAAGAGCGAGTGCATCACGTCTTTCTGCGGGGACTCTCCTCTGGCGAGCGCGGGTACGAGGGTCTCGCCGAGCCAGTCTTCGCGGGGCTCAAGATCCAGGAGGTTGGCCAGGGTGGGGAGCACGTCGATGTGGCCGGTGAGCCCGTCGATGCGCTCTCCGCGACCGAAGGGGGCCTGGATGATGAGCGGGATGTGGGTAGGGCGAGTGTAGATGGAGAAGTCGTGGTGCTCGCGGGGGTGGTTTTTGTCAAAAGCTTCGCCGTGGTCGGAGGTGAAGACCATCACGTAATCCTCGGGTTTCCAGCGGGCCTCGACGGCTGCGAAGAGGCGCTTCCAGCTCTGGTCGGCGAACCAGAGCTCGCTCTCGAAGCGCTCCATGTTGCTCTTGCCCTCGCCGAAGACTTTCGCGTCTTTGGGGATCTCGTAGGGGCCGTGGTGGTCGTAGTAGTGGACCCAGAGGGCCAGGGGGCGCTCGTCGTCGTGTTCTTCGATGATCTCGATGGCGCGATCGGTGAGCGCGGGGGAGGTGTGGCCGCGATCGTCGGCTTTTTTGTAGGTCTGCGTGTCAAACTCCTCAAAACCCAGGGCGTAGCCGCGCCAGCGCACGAAGTAGCGGTTTCCGGGGATGTGCACCGTGCGGTAGCCCGCGTCGCGCAGCATGGTGCCCAGGGTGACTTCGTCGGAGGCGTAGGGGTAGGGGTGCACGCGGCGGTTGGTCATGCGCACCATGCTGTTCATTTTGCTGGTGACCAGCCCGGGCATCGACAGGCGCGTGGACGTGCTGTTGGAAAACGCCGTCTCAAAGACGGTGGCGCGCTCGGCCCACTCGGCCAGGTTCGGGGTGGTCTCGCGCGCGTAGCCGCCGACGGTGGTGTGTTTGAACGAGAGGGCGTCGGTGGTCACCAGGATGATGTTGGGGCGGCGGTTGATGCCCTCGGGGGGCTCGACGCGTTTGGGGCCGGGGCCGAAGTCGGCCACATCGTACGTGAGGTCTTCGCCGGAGCAGTTCTGGTCGATGCCATCGTTGGGCGTCTCGACCTGGTGGGGGCCGCGCGAGGCGTCGAAGGGGGCGCAGTCGCCGCCGGCGTAAAGCGAGAGCGCGCCGTCGTCGTCAAAATCCAGGGGGCCGGCCAGCGCGCTGTAGAGGTGGCTGGCAATCGCGGGCTTGTCGCTAAAGGAGCTGCGCGCGCGTTCCATCGCCCGCGGCATCAGGGGCGAAAAGAGGCTCAGGAGCACGAGCGCTGCGGGCAACGCGCGCATCAGCGGGGTCTTGAGCGCCGGACGTGCCTGCAAAAGCCGCCAGGCAAGGGGCAGGGCGGCCAGCCCAGCGCATCCGGTGGCCACATAGCTCCAGGGCAGCACCTTGAGGGTGCCCGGGCCCACGAGCGGCATCGCCAGAGCGATGAGCGCCCCGCCGGCCAGCAGCGCCGGCAACCAGAGATCGGCGCGCAGGATAAGGCGACCCACCGGGTGCTCCGTGACCCGGGCGATCAGCCGACGCACGAGCAGGACCATTGGCGAGCTCATCGCAAAGATCGCAGCCCCGGCGCCGGCCGAGAGCAGCGCGCCGAGCAGTGCCCCCATCCAGGGGGTGGCGATGCGCCCGTCGAGCTTCAGGCTGATTAGGGTCGTTATGGCCAGCCAGGCGCCAAGCAGCACCGGCGCGCTCAGGAGCCACGCCACGATGTTGAGCGGCGCAGGCGCGCGCTCTTTCCAGAGCCCGGCCCAGCCCCGCGCGACCACCACGCCCAACCCGGCCCCCAGGAGTACGAGCGGCCCGGCCACGCCCAGGTGCGTCGGCAGCATCCACAGCGTCACGGTGGGCTCGCTCAACGTGAGCGCCAGGGCCTCCAGGCTCAGCGCGATCACGCCGGCCAGTAGCAACGAGAGAAAAGCAACGCGGGAGGTGTCGGTGGGCATAGAACGTCGGTGAGGCGGTGGGGAGGAAAGGGCGAGCACGTCACAGAAACAAGGTGGCGCATGGCATAGCGCAGGAAGGGGGCGCAGGGAAAGGGCATCGACCATGTCCCGGGTTTCGTGGCGAAACCGGCGCGACGCGTCAGGCAGGCGCCGGTTGATCCCGGGCATGACCCCCGGCCGCGCGGGATCGTGTCTTTACCCGGCGCTTGAATTCCCACTACGCTCCAACGTCAGCGATCCACATGAATCATTCCCCTGACCGACTGGCGAGCAGAGAGGGAGGTACGCAGTGCGAGATGCAGTAGCAATACACATGATGGCGATGGTGGTGGGGGCGTGCGTGCTAAGCATGAGCGCGCCGGCCGCAGCCCAGCAGGCCCGCTCGGGCTATAAGGGCTGGAAAGCCCCCAATCGCGCCAGCATCCCGGTGCAGGTGGGCGTGGGGCCGGCCGGGGTGATGGTGGGCTCTCCCTCGCTCTCCAGCGGTTATGGGGGCGATGTGTACGAGGACCAGCCGGTGCATTTCGGGGTGCGCATCGATCTGGAGGCGGTGATCACCTCCGATCTGGTGCGGGAGCATCCGAAGCTGGTGCCCCGGCAGTACCGCAATCGGCTGCTGGCGGCCGGGGAGGTACGCTACCGGCCGGGGATCGCTGCGATTTTGCCGCGCTCGGTCTATTTCTCGCCGAAGATCTGGGATACGGGGATGTACGGCGCGACCTGGTCGCTGCTGGGCGCGGGCCTTGCGCTCAGCCCCAGCCCCTTTCGCGTGAGCCTGGGCGCCTCGATCATCGGGACCGCGTTGTTTATGCACTCCGACACGCTGCCCTCGCCGACCTTCTTCGTTCGCCCGGGCATCGACATCACCCTGGATTTTGAGATTCAGGCCGCGCGCGACTTCGGGCTGAGCTTCGGGTGGTCGTCGATGCTGCACCTGCCGCAGCCGGTGGGGGGCTCGGTGCTGGAGATGGGGAGCTTCGACGAAAGTTCGATCTGGCATATCGGGCAGTTTTATGTGCAGGGGAACTTCAGGTTTCCCTATCACGTCACGTACCGGTGATTCTTCGTTAAGGGAGGACGGGGATGGGTTGGTGAGCTTGAGAGGGATCTCGGGCTCGATCTCGGACGCGATCTCGGTCTCGAACCCGGGTGTCATGGGCACCGACAAGGGGTGCCCCTACGGTTGGGAGGAGGCGTGCTTCCACGCAAGGACCTCACGAATCGACCCACAGCGCGAACCCCGGCGCCCCACAACCACCTAACCCCTTAACCACCTGACCACAAAACGCGCCCCCCCTCGCCACACCCGAACCTCCCCACAGCGCGAACCCCGGCGCCCCACAACCACCTAACCCCGTAACCACCCAACCACAAAACGCGCCCCCCCTCGCCACACCCGAACCTCCCCACAGCGCGAACCCCCCAGCCCCCCCACTCACTTCGCATTCTTATGGTACGGATTCGGCGAGGGCCCCTCCGCCTGCGTGGCCTTCCTCCGCGCCTCAGCCTCCGCATCAAGCCCGGGAGGTCGCGGGATCACCTCGTTTTCGCCAGGCTGGTAGAAGCGCTGGTTCTGGAGGTCTTCGGGCAGATACGACTCCCCGGCCACGTAGTTGCCGGAGAAGTTATGGGGGTATTTGTAGCCGCGGCCGTGGCCGAGGTTGGCCATGAGTTTGGTGGGGGCGTTGAGCAGGTGTTTGGGGAGGGGCAGGTTGCCGGTCTGCTGGAGGGCTTTGCGGGCGGCGGCGTAGGTGGTCAGGGCGCTGTTGGATTTGGGGGCGCAGGCCAGATAAATCACCGCCTGCGTCATCGGCAGCACGCCCTCGGGCATGCCCATAAAACGAAAAGCCTCGGCGGCGTCGAGGGCTACGCGCAGGGCGTTCGGGTCGGCGTTGCCGATGTCTTCGCTGGCGAAGATGACCATGCGGCGCAGTACAAAGAGCGGATCTTCGCCGCCCTCGAGCATGCGGACCATGTAGTAGACGGCGGCGTCGGGGTCGGAGCCGCGCATGCTTTTGATAAAGGCGCTGACGGTGTTGTAGTGGGCGTCGCCGGCCTTGTCGTAGCGGATGACGCGCTGTTGGGCGGCCTCCTCCACATCGGGGTGCTCGATGGTGGTGCTGCCCCGGGCTGCGGCGAAGGTGGCGGCGAGCTCCAGGGTGTTGAGGGCGGCGCGGGCGTCGCCTTCGGCGACGTTGAGCAGGGCGCCCAGCGCGTCGTCGCTCAGGGCCTCGGGCTCAAGGCCCAGGCCGCGGGAGCTGTCGGTGAGGGCCTGGCGGAGGATGCGCTCGAGCGCTGCCTCGTCGAGCGCTTCCAGCACAAGGGTGCGGCAGCGCGAGAGGAGCGCGGCGTTGACCTCGAAGCTCGGGTTTTCGGTGGTGGCGCCGATCAGCGTGACCGTGCCCTGCTCCACGTGCGGCAGGAGCGCGTCTTGCTGGGCCTTATTAAAGCGGTGGATCTCGTCGACGAAGAGCACCGTGGTCTGGCCGAGCATGCGCCGAAGGTCGCCGGCCTGCTCGACGGCCTGGCGGATGTCTTTGACGCCGCCGCTGACCGCAGAGAGGGGCGCAAGCTGCGCGCCGACCTCGTCGCTCAAGATCTTGGCGAGGGTCGTCTTGCCGCAACCGGGCGGTCCCCAGAGAATCAGGCTTGGGAGGCGCCCCCGGGAGAGCGCGCTGGCCAGGAGTTTGCCCTCGGCCAGCAGGTGGCGCTGGCCCACAAAGGCTTCGAGCGTGGACGGGCGCATGCGCTCGGCCAGCGGGCGCCGGGCGTTGGGGCTGCTCATCGTGCTGCTCGATGGCAAGAGGGAGGGGAGGGCGTCTCAGACGCTCTTGGCTGGCGAGATGTTGCCGCCGGAGACCGTGGGAAGCTGACGCCCGGAGACGCGGTAGCTTTTGAGCACGCCGTGCTCTTCCATCAGCTTTTTGCGCGTGGCGCGGCAGTCGGCGTGGTTGAAGGGAAGATCGGGATGCGCCTCACGCACCTTCGCCTCCAGGTGCTGCGGCAGGTCGATGAACGAGGTCTTGTAGGACTCGCACATCGGGCAGTTTTGCTTGGGCTGGCCGCCTTCGTACACGAAGGCGCAGTTTTTACAGGTCCACAAAAGCGCCTGCATAAAGGGCTGGTAGCTCGTCACGGTCACACCTACTTCAAAACGTTGAAATCGTTGAAATCGTTGGCCTGCGTTGACCCGCAGAGGATGGAGACGCCCGGGGGGTCATTCCCCTGGCGAGTCGGGGCAGTCTAGTCTGGAACGCAGGTATTGGGAAAGGGCCTGCTGCATGGAGTCGGGCATCTTCGCCTGGAGGACCTCTTTGCACATCGGCCCGGTGCGTTTGTAGCTCTTTAAGAAGTCGACGCAGGGCGGGCAAAACGCCAGATGCTCCTCGAGGTGGGCGCGCTCGTCGTCGGCGAGCTCTCCTTCGAGGTAATCCGTCAAAAGATCAACGAGCTTTTGACACTTCATAGGTCGACTCCCTGGCACATGGGGCAGATCAAAGGGCCTGCGCGTCGGCGCAGCAGACTACTGATCGAGGTACTTGTCGAGGAAGATGCCCAGCTTCTTGCGGGCGTCCTCGGGAATGGCTTCGGCCGGCGTCATGATGCCGAACTGCAAGGCGCGGCCGGCCTCGCACTCCTCTTCGCGCTCCAGCGGGATGGCCGGGATGACGCGTTGGAGGATGCGGCGCACGTTGGCGACGTTCTGTTTGATGATCGCCATCACGTTAGTAACGTCCACCTCGTCGTCATCCTTCCAGCAGTCGTAATCGGTGGAGAGGGCGATGGTGGCGTAGCAGAGCTCGGCCTCGCGCGCCAGCCGGGCCTCGGGCATCGCGGTCATGCCGATGAGCGAGGCGCCCCAGGAGCGGTGCAACTCGCTCTCGGCGCGGGTGCTAAAGGCCGGGCCTTCCATACACACGTAGGTGCCCTCGGTGTGGCAGGGCACGCCTTCGGCTTTGACGCACTCGATGAGCACCTCGCGCAGCATCGGATCGAAGGGGTAGGTCAGGTTCACGTGCACAGCGAGCTCATCGAAGAGCGTGTTGGCGCGGCGGTAGGTCTTGTCGATGATGTTGTCGGGGATGACCACATGCCCCGGCACGATCGCTTCTTTAAGCGAGCCCACCGCGCTGACGGTCACAACCCAGAAGACGCCCAGGCTTTTCAGCGCCCAGATGTTGGCGCGGTAGGGCACCGTGGAGGGGTTGTACTCGTGGTTTTTGCCGTGGCGCGGCAAGAAGGCTACGCGGCGACCGTCGAGCTCACCGATGAGGATCGGCGCGCTGGGCATGCCGAAGGGGGTCTCGATGGTGCGCTCTTCGATGACCTTGAGGCCGTCGAGCTCATAGAGGCCGCTGCCGCCGATGATGGCGATGGGGACGCGAAGATCGTTGGTGCCCGTAGACATGGTACTCCCTTCAGACGGTGAGAGGTCGCGGTGGGTGTCGCCTGTGGCGAGCACCGCGACGCCGTTGAGATGCGAAGCGCCGGAGGCGCGTTTCAAAGTTTTCGATGCCGGCGCAAAGCGTGGCGCGTTGCTAAACGCGCGCAGAGCGCGCGAGGCGACCGGCTGCGAAAGCAGCCGGTCGCCTCGGTACTTACAACAGGCAGCCATGGTCGAAAAGTGGCGACTTAGGCGGCCTGTGTAGCTCAGCTGTGCGCGTTAGCGGGTGTAGCGCTCCGAGCTGTTCACGAACTGGCAGAGCGAGGCGACGATGGCGCCGGTGCGGATCACCTCATCGATCTGCTCTTTGGTCACGTCTTGGTTGACGGCCTCCTGAATATGGCCGGAGACGCAGCTCGAGCAGCCGTTGGCGGTGCTGATCATCAGGTTGACCAGCTCGGCAAAGGCCTTGCCCAGGGTGGGGCGCATGAAGAGGGTGGCGCGCAGCCCGGGGTTGAATCCCTCAAAGGCGTCGGTCGCCGCCAGCGAGCGGAACTTGTAGTAGAGGTTAAACGAGGTGGAGGTCGCCGCGATGCCCAGCGCCTCGTGGATCTGCTCGTCGTTAAAACCCTGCGCGCGGGCGCGATCGGCAAAGAATTGCGCCACGTCCTGGTTGCCCCAGTGCGCCGCGGCCACCGCTGCGAGCAGCACCTTGGTCTTGGACTGCAGCCCGCCGTCGGAGAAGACGCCTTTGTCGAGGTTCATGAAGACGTCTTTCAAGAAGAGCGGCGCGTTGGCCAGCACGCGCAGCCAGTCCGGGGCGTCGCCTTCGATGTTCAGCTTGGTCAGAGCGCGATCAAAGACCTTTTTCTGGTCGTCGTTCATCGCCTCATCATTCAGTACGGGAAGCCAGCTCATAGAATCTCCGGGGTTGGTGGCGCGCGTCCCTCATGGGGCAGGGCGCGCTCAGGTAGGAAGGCAGCTCGGGGGGCAAGGTGGGGACCGCAGTGGGGCGGTCAACCCGGGTGGGGCGTTTGAATCTTAAGAAAAAGGGCGGCCCCACAAGAGGCCGCCCTTTGACGCGTCGCGGCAGGTGCGCGGCGGGATTAGAGCTTGATGGTGTCCTGGCCCTTCTCCCAACCGCAGGCGCAGAGCTCATCGGTCTGCAGGGCGTCGAGCACGCGCAGGGTCTCGGAGACGCTGCGGCCGACGTTGCGGTCGTTGATGTTGAGGAAGCGCACGTTGCCTTCCGGGTCGATGATGAAGGTGCCGCGCTCGGCCACGCCGTCGCCTTCGTGCAGCACGCCGTAGTCGGCGGCCATCTTCTTGGTGACGTCAGCGAAGAGCGGGTACTTCAGGTCGCCCAGGTCATCGTGGCTCTTCACCCAGCCCAGGTGGCTGTAGGCGGTGTCGGTGGAGCCGCCCAGCAGCACGGCGTCGCGATCTTCGAATTCGTCGATGGCGTTGTTGAACTCCACCAGCTCGGTCGGGCACACGAAGGTGAAGTCCATCGGGTAGAAGAAGAGCACGACCCACTGGCCGGCGTAATCGGCCAGGCTGATTTCTTTGATCTCACGGCCAACGAGCGCGCTGGTGGTGAATTCGGGGGCTTTCTGTCCGAGCTTGAGCATGTTCTTACTCCGTGTGCTGCAAAACGTGTGTGATGCGGGCTTGATGCCTCCGGCGCGAAAAAACGCGGTCGAGGCGCGAACTTGGCGACTAGATAAGGAAGGCGTCGGGGGCTGTCAACCCCCAGCCGGGGGATCTTCGCCCGGGGGACCCCGGGCAGATTGTCGCAGTGGTGGCGGGCGCAAGGTTTGCGCGCATGTGTTTTATAAGTGGCTGATTTTTAAGGGGGTTTGGTGCGTGTTTTGCGCGGGGTATGCTGGCGCAATAAGGCAGGTCGCCGCGCGCGCGATGGGAGGGGAGGCAGTGCAGGGGCGCACCGGCGCGCTTGCGCAAATCGGGCGCGGTGACTAAGTGTGAGCGCAGGTTTTCAACGCTTTGAACGTCTTTTTTAACCCCCATCGATGAGGCTTCTCCATGACGCATATGCCCCTGACCCACCTCTCCGAAGATGAGGCGATCTTTCGCGACGCCGTGGCGTCTTTTGCCAAAAGCGCCATCGCCCCCAAAGTTCACGCGATGGACAAGGCCCAGCAACTCGACCAGGAGCTCATCAAGCAGTGTTTTGAGATGGGGCTGATGGGCATCGAGGTGCCCGAGGAGTACGGCGGGGCGGGGAGCTCGATCATGACCGCGATCCTCGCCATTGAGGCGCTGGCCACCGTCGACCCGAGCGTCTCGGTCTTTGTCGACGTGCAGAACACGCTTGTGAACAACGCGATCCTGCGCTGGGCCAATGAGGAGCTCAAGCAGAAGTATTTTCCCAAAATGTGCTCGGAGTGGGTGGGAAGCTACGCGCTGAGCGAGTCGGGCAGCGGCTCCGACGCGTTTGCGCTCTCGACGCGCGCGGTTGACCGCGGCGACCACTGGGAGATCAACGGCTCCAAGCTCTGGATCACCAACGGCGCGGAGGCCAACCTCTACATCGTCTTTGCCAACGTCGATCCGGACGCGGGCTACCGGGGCATCACGGCCTTTCTGGTCGAGCGCGACTTCGAGGGCTTCTCGGTCGGCAAGAAGGAAGACAAGCTGGGCATCCGCGCCTCCTCCACCGTCGAGCTGCTCTTTGAGAAGTGCAAAGTCCCCAAAGAGAACGTGCTCGGCGAAGTGGGCAAGGGCTACAAGGTTGCGATTGAGACCCTGAACGAAGGTCGCATCGGCATCGGCGCCCAGATGGTGGGTCTTGCCCAGGGCGCGCTCGACGCCGCGCTGGAGTACATCCAGGAGCGTGAGCAGTTTGGAAAGTCGATTGCCAGCTTCCAGGGTGTGCAGTTCCAGTACGCGCAGATGGCCACCGAGATCGAGGCCGCCCGCCTGATGGTCTACAACGCCGCTCGCCTCAAAGACGCCGGACTGCCCTTTGTGAAAGAGAGCGCGATGGCCAAGCTCTTCAGCAGCCAGGTCGCCGAGCGCGTCTCCTCGAAAGCCGTCGAGCTCTTCGGTGGCGTGGGCTTTACCACCGAGTACCCGGCCGAGAAGTTCTTCCGCGACGCCAAGATCGGGGCGATCTACGAAGGCACCTCGAACATGCAGCTGCAGACCATCGCCAAGATGCTCGTGCGCTGATGCTGCACCTGACAGACCGCCTTTGAAGGCAAAAATAAAACCCGGGAGCCCTCCCGGGTTTTTTTAGTTCAGGGGGGCCATTTAAGCTCGCTGGCCTCGGAGCCGACCCGTATTGGGCGCGTCGTTAACGGGCAAAGCCGCGTACGGCCTGGCTCTCGGAGTCGTGCATGGGGCAGAGCCAGCTGTACTCGAAAAGATAGCCGAAGGTCTCGATGTGGCGGCGAGCGTCGGCGGGGGTCTTGCCCCAGGCGTAAACGCCGTGGTTGCGCAGGTTGACGCCGGGCACCGTGGCGTCGAAGTCTTCGCTGTTGAGGTGCGCGGCAACCGCGCGGGCCAGCTCGTCGAGGTCGTGGTGGTTTTCGACCAGCGGGATGCGGGCGTGGGCGTCGGGCTCCCACAGCCCCAGTCCTTTGATCATCTCGACGTCGTTGACGAAGGTGTAGCCCTGCTTGAAGTCGCGTTTTCCGCAGAGGGCGGCGTGCAGGTGATGCACATGGTAAACGGCACCGACCTCGGGCAGCGCCTTATAAATCGCCATATGCACGCCCGTCTCTGCTGAGGGGCGAGGACCTTTTTTGGAGGCAGGTTTGCCCTGAGGGTCGACGATGAGGAAGTCGTCGGGGGTGAGCGCGCCTTTGGATTTGCCGCTGGCGGTGATGAGCACCTCCGACTCGGAGAGACGCACGCTCAGGTTTCCGCTGGTGCCGTGCAGCCAGCCAAAGCGGTAAAAATCGCCGGCGGCGGCGATCATCTCGGCGGTGGCGTCGTCGCGGGAGGGAAGGTCGGCGGTCGATGATTGCGGCATGGGAGCACCTCAAAAGGGAAGAGAAGGAGCGTGAGGGTGGGGCGTTCTTTAAAGCACGGAGTCGGGGCGACGTCAGGAGAAGGTCGGCCCGGTGTTTTGACGCGCGTTGCGATGAGAAGGTCGGCCCGGGTTTTCGACGAGCGTTGCAATGAGAGAGCAGGGAGAAGGTCGGCCCGGGGCGTAAGGCGCTTCGCTGTGGCGCCGAAGGCCTATCGGAGCTGGGAGTGGGGGACAATCTAAAACACGCATGGCGCCCGACCAAGTTCTGAGGCTCGCGAGGAGGTCGTCGCGCGTCACCCGCTGCGCCCGGGGCGGCTGCGCGCGGGCTGGTGAGGGCAAGTCCTTGTCAGGCCTTTTCCTTTGCGGTAGGAAAAGCAGGCCGGAATGGTCCGGTTTCACTGCCACAAGGGAGCCGTCGCGATGTCCGACAACCAGCGAACGAACCCGTTTAACCGCGAAAACCCCACCGACACCCGTCTCGACGACCTCTCCACCCGAGGGTTTCTGGTCGTGGTGACGCGGGCCTTTGGCCCCACCGGTGAAGATATCATCGCCCACGATGGCCCCCGCTTCAGCGGTGAGCCGGGTGTGAAGATCCGCGTCAAACAGGGTGACCTTGAAGAAGACGTGATCTTGAGCCCCTTTTATGGGGACTCAAGCAAGATCTCCAGCAAGCCCTTTGAGGCGGGCAAACCCTGCGAGCTTTTCTGCCCGGTCTCCGGCAAGCCGCTCGACCGCATCCCGGGGATGGCCACCGACGACGGTGGCGATTTCTACGCGGTCTACCTCACCGAGAAGTTGGGCCGTGGTGAGCTGGTGGCCGTCAACAACATCTGGGGTAACGCCAGCTCGCAGATGATGAGCGAAGATGAGATGTTGCTGCGCCTGGCCGACGTCCAGGATGACGCCTCCTCCTGAGCGCACACGATGACGGCGCGGCACCCTGTCAGGTCGGTGCCGCGCCGTAGATGTCTGCTGCGCAGGCGGCATGATGGCCGCAGCGCGTCGCTTTTTTGACCTGTCCTACCTGTTTGATCGCCAGCCTTTTCGGCCGTCCCTTTTCGGCCTGAGAGCCCCCCCTGGCGAGCGCGACGACGCCTAGATCGTTGCTTTGTAAGGCAAAACTCTCTAGCCTTGCCGCCGTCCTACCCCCCCCCGTCCTCCCTCCTGACGGGCGAGTTCATCCACGAACGAGGAAGTCCTATGTACAGGTTTAGCGCACTCCAGTTGCTGGCGTTTGCCCTGGTGGCAATGCTGGTCTCGGCCTGCGGCCCCGATGATGAAAATCAGGTCGAGGTCTGCACCTCGCTTGCGGATTGTTCCGACGGGGAGCGATGCAACAACGAGGGCGTGTGCACCGCCGAGACGTTCAGCTGCTCGACGGACTTCGACTGCGCGTTCGATGAGTTCTGTCAGGAAGGGGTCTGCGCGCCGGCGGCCTGCGAGAGCAGCGAGAGCTGCGGTGCGGGCGCGGTCTGCGACGAAGGGCTGTGCCGCGCGGGCTGCGAGCCCGGCCGCGACGCGTGTGGCGAGGGGCAGGTCTGCAACGAGCGCACTCTTCTTTGCGAAGACGCCGGCTGCACGCCGACCTCCTGCCAGCCCGATATTCAGCGCTGCGATGACTCGCAAGAGCCCTCGCGCTGCGTCTTCACGGGAAGCTGCACCAACAACACGCAGTGCCAGGCCTTCGGTCAGCAGCAGAGCGACGGCAAAGATTATATCTGCAACACCGTGCTCGGTGAGTGCGTGGAGCGCCCGCCCTGCCAGAACGACGGCGACTGCCGCAGCAACGAGATCTGCGAGACCCCCGGCGACGGGGAGCCCGGCGTGTGCCGGGAGGGGTGCCGTGCCAACGCCGACTGCCGCGACAACGAGGTCTGCTCGCTGGAGCAGGGCTCGGTCTGCGTGGCTGGCTGCCGTACCAGCTCCGACTGCGCGATCCCGGGCTCCGATCAGGAGTTTTTGTGCGAAGATCTGGTCTGCGTGCCGGTCTGTGAGTCGGTCGACCAGTGCAACGTCGTCGGTCAGGTCTGCGCCGGTCAGCCGCGCACCTGCCGCGGTTGTGTGAGCGACAACGAATGCGCCGCCTCCCAGCTCTGCGACTTCACCCAGGGCGCGACCACCGAAGAAGCCGAAGACCCCACCGTGGGCCTCTGCGTCAACCGCCCCCCGAGCTGCCCCGACGATGGTCTGGGCAACAACCACAGCCTTCAAGACGCCTATGAGGTTGAGGCCGGCGCGCTCCCCTTTGAGCGCGGCGGAGACGACGACCTCTTCTTCTGCCGCGAGAACACCGGCGGCGACTGGTTCGAGATCCAGGTCGAGAGCGGCCAGGTTGTGAGCGCGACGCTTGAGTACGATGAGAGCATCGGCAACCTGGATCTGGCGCTGGTGCAGGCCAACGGCGACCTGGTGGTGCTCTCAGGCGACCCGCCCGGCGTCGATGGTGGCGAGGAGAGCTTTGAGTTCGGCATCGCCCAGGGCGCGCCCTACTTCATTCAGGTGCGCGGCGCGATCCTCGACGCCAACGCCCCTTACAACCTCTCGATCGATGTGGGCGCGCCTGCGGCCTGTGAGAGCGATGAGCTCGATCCGGCCACTGAGGCCGAGCCCGCGGCGCTGGCAGCGGCGACCCCTTACAGCGCGCTGAGCACCTGCGGTGAGGCGCCGGACTTCTACACTCTGGACGTGGCCGCCAATCAGGTCGTGCGCATTGCAGCGACCTCCGAGCGCCGTCGCGGCGGCGTGGCGCTTGATCTTTACGACGCCGAGGGTCAGGTCATTGAGAGCGCGCGCGAGCGCGCCGACGCCCAGGTCATTGAGTTTGTGACCCGCGAGCCCCAGGTGATGACCCTGCGCGTGAGCCCCTTCTCGGGCGTGGGCAACAGCACCTACGCGCTGGAGTGGACCCAGCGCCCCAACCAGTGCTCTGACGTCTACTCCCCGAACCAGAGCTGCGGCGCAGCTTCACCGATTGCGCCCGGAAGCTACGATGACCTTGTGGTCTGCGCCGATCCAGACTTCTACGCGGTGGAGCTGCTCCCCCAGCAGACGCTCACCGTGACCACGACCTACGACGCGGCCGAGGCCGCCGGTGAGCTCGACATCTTCCTCTTTGGTCCGCGCGACTGCCTGGTACTCGCCGGCGCCGGCATTGAGGCCGAGCCGCAGGGCGACGGGCTGCTGCGCGAGAGCCTCACCTACACCGCCACCCAGGGTGGCACCTACTACCTCTCGGCGGCGCTCTTCCAGGGCCTCAACGTGCCTTACCAGCTCGACATTGAGGTGGAGGACGGCCCGGTGTGCGAGCCCGACTGGCTCGGTGAAAACGGCAGCACCGCCAGCGCCTACGAGCTGACCCAGGAAGGCATCCTCTCTGGCGAGCAGAGCGGCCTTGTGGGACTTCGTGCCTGTGAGCTGGAGAGCGACTTCTACAGCATCGACCTGAGCGCGGGCGATGTCATTGAGTGGGAGATCGTCTTTGCGAGCGAAGAGGGCGAGCTTGATCTTCGCCTGCTTGGCCCCGATGGGAGCACCGTGCTCGACAGCGATGAGAGCACTGGCGAGAACAAAGTCGTGAGCACCACCGCCGACGCCGACGGCACCTACTATCTGGAAGTCGTCGAGAAGTACCCCTCCCGCGTGAATTATCGTCTTCTGACGACCCTCAACGGCGTGGGCAATGCGAACCCGGAATGCCCCGACCGCTTTGGCAAGAACATCACCCAGGCTGCCGCGGCCGAGATCGAGCCGGGCACCTACGAGAGCCTGCTTGTGTGCGGGCAACTTCCCACCGCCCCCAACGGGTCGCTGGAGTACCACGACGGCTGGTACAAGATCTGGGTGGAGGCCGGTGAGACCCTGGATGTGACCCTGATGTTCGACGAGTCGCTGGGGCGTATCGACCTTGAGCTTCGCGATGAGCAGGGGATTCTGACCGCGTCGGGGGCCTCCGGCGATATGCAGCAGGCCTCGTACACCGCGCGTCAGTCGCGCTACATCTTCATCCGCGCTCGGACGCGCAACACGGTGGTCGACGGCAACGTCTTCACCATGATCGTGGATGTTGAGGCCGCCGGCGCCTGTGCCGACGACCGCTTTGCGGGCAACACCAGCGCTGCCAACGCGTCAGTCGCGCCGATCCCCGGCGTGACCAACCGTCTGAAGATTTGCGACAGCAGCAACGACTGGTTCGAGTTTGATCTGGATGCAGGCACCGAAGCGCAGGCCTTTATTCGCTTCCGCAAGGCCGATGGTGAGCTGGGCATCAACATCTGGGGTCCGTCTTCACCCACCCCCGGCGAGGGCTCGCCACTTGCGAGCTCCGTGAGCATCACCGAGGGGGCGGAGGTGGACTTTGTCGCCGATGTGAGCGGCACCTACTTCGCGCAGATCACAGCCGCGCAGCCCGCTCGCATGGACTACGACCTTTTGCTCTACGCCGACACCGATGATGATGGCGACCTGGAAGGCCCCGCCGACCGCCTCTGCCCCGATGCCTTTGAGGATAACGACAGCGCCGCCCAGGCCGCGACCATCGCCGCGGGCAGCTACGAGGATCTGTTGATCTGCAATGGGACTCCCAACGATGAAGATCATTACAAGGTCTTCGTCCCGGCCGGCGCCACGCTCAACGTGGATCTGCTTTATACCTACGCGAAGGGTAACCTCTTGATGCGCATCTTCCGCGGCAATGAGAGCCTGCCGGTGGCCAGCGCCAACACCTTCGAAGACGATGAGTCGATCAGCGTGGTCAACAACGGCCAGGGCAGCGACTACCGCATCTTCGTCGATGGCGACGGCGTGGTGAACGGCACCTCGGAGTGGCGCAACTACTACACCATGAACGTCGGTCTGGAGTTCGCCGACACCTGCGATTCACCGCTCAACGTGGGGCTGACCCGCGAGCAGGCTGAACCTCTGGTGGCCCAGGCCTACAACGGGCTGAGCCTCTGCGAAGAGACCGAGCACTGGTTTGAAGTCGCATTGGGCGCCGGCGAGGAACTGCGCGCCGAGGTGGAGTTCAACGATGTGTTCGGGAAGATCGATCTGGAGCTGAGCGACGCCTCCGGCACGGTGCTTGAGTCGGTGCGCAACGACGCGCACCTCAAGACTCTGTCCTACACCGCCGGCACGGCCGCTGAGACCGTCTACCTTCGCGTGATGCCCCGCGACGGGCTCTTCATCCGCACCGCCTACGATCTGTGGGCCAGCATCGGCGCCAGCGAGCCTGCGGTGCCTTACTGTGCCGATCCTTACGAGCGCAACGATGAGGCCACGCTTGCGCACCGCTTGGGCGCGTTCAACTCCAGCGGCCAGGCCTTTATGGAGCCCATCGCCTGCGCCGAAGATGAAGACTGGTACCGCGTCTCGCTGGTGGGTGGTCGCACCCACGAGATCGCCGCCTTCTTCAACAATGAGGCCGCCGCCACCATGGCGATGGAGCTTCGGGCGCTCGACGGCACCACGGTGCTGGAGACGGCGGAGGCCGGCGATGATGGTCGTGACCTGGTGATGAGCCGTACAGTATCGGCGACGACTGAGTATTTGGTGGTCGTGAGCAGCGAGCAGAGTGGTCTGGCGATTCCTTACTATCTGCATATCTTTGAAGAAAATGTTTATGAGGAAGCTGCGCGGTGCCCGGACGACGGTTTTGGCGACAATACTACCGCATCTAACTTTGCAGATTTGGGTACTGCCTTGCCTCAACAACACGCGCTGGGACAATGCGCCAACACCGAATTCTATATTTGGACGGCGCCCGAATCGGGTCGAATTCGTGCGGAGCTGAAGTTCAATAGGGAGAAATTGGCGCTTGGCTGGATCATTCAGGAGTTTGAAGCCGGAGCTAGCGGCCCTCCGACACCCATTGTGTATGAGGTGCTCCCGAGCTCAACGAATCGCCGCAGTGTTGAATTTGATGTGGTTGCTGGGAACATCTACGAGTTCAACATTCAGGCACAACAAGTCGAAGATGTGAGCTCACGAGGCCCCCACTACCTGACCATCGAAGACGCCACGCCTTGATGCCTCAACGTCTTTGATCTACTACCGCAACACCATCGCCGGCGCAGGAAGGTTCCTCGCCGGCGATTTGTTTAACGCGCGAGTTTCGCGCACCCCGACCCCCGATCAAGGGAGTGATGATGGCTGAAAAAATTCCGATGCCCCTGGCCAACCGCCAGCCCGAAGCGCCCCAATCCGAGCGTAACTCCGGCCCGGCCCGGCCTAATTTAAAATTTCAGCCCGATGAGGCCGGCCCGCGCCCCCGCTGGATTCGCAAGCGTCTGACCCTCAAGAAAGAGTTTTTTGAGACGCAGGAGCTGGTCAAAAAGGCCGGGCTCAACACCATCTGCGAGTCGGGGCAGTGCCCGAATATTACTGAGTGCTGGTCGCGCAAATCGCTGACCTTCATGATCCTGGGCAACATCTGCACGCGCAGCTGCGGCTTTTGCGACGTGATGACCGGCCGTCCGGGCCTCGTGGACGAAGATGAGCCCCGGCGCGTCGCGGAGACGCTCGCCGGGCTCAACCTCAACTATGTTGTGATCACCAGCGTCGACCGCGACGATCTTCCCGACGGCGGGGCGCTGGCCTGGGCCAACACCATCCGCGCCATCAAAGAATCCTGCCCCGGGCTCGGCCTCGAAGTTCTCACCCCGGACTTCAAGGGCGACCTTGAGAACGTCGATGTGGTGATGGACGCCGGCCCCGATTGTTTTTCGCATAACATCGAGACGGTCGGCGCGCTGCACCGCGAAGTTCGCCCTCAGGCGCGCTATGAACGCAGCCTGGCGGTGCTCAAGCACGCCCGCGAGCACGGCACCGCGCTTATCAAGAGCGGCATGATGCTGGGCCTGGGTGAGACCAACGCGCAGATCCTCGAGACGATGGAAGATCTCGTCGCCCACGGCGTGGAAGTCCTCAACCTGGGTCAGTACCTGCGCCCGAGCGCGCGTCACCTGCCGGTGCGCCGCTGGGTTAAGCCCGAAGACTTTGAGATGTTCAAAGAAGAGGGCGAGAAGATGGGGTTTAAGCATATTGAGTCGGGTCCGCTGGTGCGCTCGAGTTATCGCGCGGATTTGCAGGCCGAAGAGATCGCTCAGAAAGACCAGAGCGCCTTTGGCGGCTGCGGCTCCTCCTTTGCCAACAGCTCGGATAAGGGTGCGACCAGGTGAGTGGAGCGGGGCGCGGGCTCAGTGAGGTGGACTGGCGGGTGTACGCCATCCTCGATCCGGACTTTGTGAAAGGAGACGCGCTGGAGCGCGCCCGCGCCCTGATGGCCGGGGGCGTGGGGGTGCTGCAGCTCCGCGACAAGCGGGGTGATGCGCGAAAGACCTTTGAGCTCGGGCGCGCGCTGGTGGATGCGGCGCGGGATACGAAGACGCTCATCATCATCAACGATCGTCTGGACGTGGCGCTGGCCGCCGGCGCCGACGGGGTGCACCTTGGCCCCAACGATGTGCCGGTGGGCGCGGCGCGCCGCGTTGTGGGCGATCGCCTGATCATCGGCGCTTCGGCCGGCACCCCGGAGCGTGCGGCGGCGCTGGTCGCCGAGGGTGCGGATTACCTGGGCGTGGGCGCCATCTTCGAGGCCCGCGCTGTCAAAAGCGATGCATCCTCGCCACAGGGCCCCGAGCTTTTGCGAGCGGTGCGCCGGCAGGTCGGTGGCGCGTTGCCGGTGGTTGGCATTGGCGGCATCGATGTGCAGAACGCCGGCCAGGTGGCAGAAGCCGGCGCGAGCGGTGTGGCGGTGATTCGCGCGCTGTGTCAGGCCGACGACCCGTATGCAGCCACCTCCCAGCTCCGAGACGCCTTTGACGCAGGGCTTGAGCCGGGGCGCTAGCACTAGACTTCACGCACGAACGCCGGGCGTTGCTCCGCGCCTCAACACCCCGCAGAGCCAGAAAGGGCGGCCTCCTCCGGAGGCCGCCCTTTTTAGCATTGAGACTCGTTGCGATGTATCGCCCGCGCCTTACGCCCCCGGCTCGGTCGGGTCGACGCCCGCGACCGCGCCATCCTCGAAGAAGGGCGCCGTGATCTGGCGATGCTCCTCACAGCCCAGAATCTCCATCAGATCGGCCGGCGCCTGATAGGGGCGCGGCCAGTGGCCGAGAAGCTCGCGCTTGAGCTTACGCACGCGCTCGGCGCTCGCTGCGACCTTTTGGCGAATCTCCGGATCTTCCTGGGCTTTTTCGACGATGCGCTCAAAGGCCGCGCGCCATTTGGCCTCGGTGTGGCAGATCAGGAAAATATCGAGGCCGGCGTCCAGCCCCAGGTCCACCATCTCTTCGATGGTGTAGCGCTCGGAGACGGCCTTCATCTCCAGGCAGTCGGTGATGATCACGCCCTCAAAGCCCATCTCCTCGCGCAGGATGCCCTGGAGGATGCGGGGGCTGAAGGTCGCCGGCGCAAACGCGTCGATGACCGGGAGCTCGATATGCGCGGTCATGATCATGGGGATGCCCGCGCCCACCGCGCGCATGAAGGGAAAGAGCTCCACGCCGCGCAGGCGTTTTTCGTCGTGCATCAGGCGGGGCAGCGTGTGGTGGCTGTCCTGGAGGGTATCGCCGTGGCCGGGGAAGTGTTTGCCGCAGGGCACCACGCCGGCGGTGTGGTGGCCGACCATCACGCCGGCGGCTGCGCGCGCCACGCGCTCCGGATCGCTGGAGAAGGCGCGGTCGCCGATCACCGGGTTATCCGGGTTGGTGTCCACGTCGAGCACCGGCGCGAAGTTGAGGTTAAAGCCCAGCACCGAGATCTCGGTGGCCAGCACCTCAGAGACGCGCGCCACGGCGCGCTGATCGGCGGCCTGGCCCAGCGCGCGCATCGGGGGGATGGGGGTCAGCGGCTCGCGCACCCGCACCACGCGCCCGCCCTCCTGGTCGACGGCCACCCAGGGGGGAAGATCGCCCTCGACCTGTGCGTGCAGGTCGGTGGTCAGCGACACCAGCTGCTCGATGCTCTCGACGTTGCGGCGAAAGAGGATCACGCCCCCCACCTCGCCATCTTCGAGCGCCTGCGCCACGGGCTCAGGGGCGCGGGTGTGCGGGCCGTCGAAGCCCACGATCAACATCTGGCCGGCGTCGGCGCGCAGCTGCGCTTCGTCGCTCATAAGTGCTCCAATTTATTGGGGAATTGAGTGGTTTTGAGTCTCAATGGTTCGCGAGTTTGCGGGGGTCGAGCACGTCGCGCAGCCCGTCGCCGACGAAGTTCACAGCGAGCACCGTAAACATGATCGCCAGCCCCGGCACAAAGGCCAGGTGCGGAGTCAGCAAAAAGTAACTCGCCCCCTGATCCAGCAACCCGCCCCAGCTGGGCATATCCTGGGGGCCGAGCCCCAGAAAGCTCAGGGAGGCTTCAGCCAGGATGGCGCCCGCCACCCCGAAGGTGGCCTGGATGATGACCGGCGCAAAGGTGTTGGGCACCACATGGCGCTGCAAGATGCGCCAGGTGGGAAGACCCGAGGCGCGGGCGGCCTCCACATAATCCTGGTCGCGCACCGCCAGCACCTGCCCGCGCACCAGACGTGCATAACTCGACCACCCCGAGACCGAGAGGGCCCCGATGACCGCCGGGATGCTGGGCTCCTGGGTGATGAAGATCAGCAAGATCGCCAGCAGGATGCCCGGAAAGGACATCAGAATCTCGGTCAGGCGCATCAGCGCCTCGTCGATCCAGCCGCCAAAATAGCCGGAGATGGCCCCCAGAATCACACCCACCGTCGAGCAGATGCCCACCACCGAGATGCCCACCACCGCCGCCACACGCGTGCCGTAGATGAGCAGGGTGAGCACGTCGGCGCCGTTCTCATCGGTGCCCAGCCAGTGCTCGGCAGAGGGCCCCTGAAGCTGGCGGGTCACGTCCATATGCGTGAGCTCGTAGGGCGCAAGCCAGGGCGCAAAGATCGCGACAAAGGCCACCACCGCCAGGATCGCCATCCCCAGGTAGGCCAGGGGCCCGAAATGGTTGGCGCCGCTCCCCGCACGCGGAAGCCTCAGTTGTGGAAGTCGCAAAAGGTTCATAGGCCGGGCGGCTCAGTCGTAGCGGATGCGTGGGTCGATGAGGCCGTAGACCACATCGGTCACGAGGTTCACGACCACGTAGGTAAAGGAGATGAAGAGCACGCAGCCCTGCACGATCAGGTAGTTGCGCGCCTCAATCGCGTCGAGCAGCAGCATGCCCACGCCGGGGCGCGCGAAGACTTTTTCGACGATGATCGCACCGGTGAGCAGCGCGCCGAACTGCAGGCCCACAATGGTAATGACCGGCAGAAGCGCGTTGCGCAGGGCGTGTTTGAGGATCACCAGATGGCGCGGAAGGCCCTTGGCGCGGGCGGTGCGCACATAATCCAGGTTCAGCACTTCAAGCATGCCCGAGCGCGTCATGCGCATCAGTTTGGCGCTTAAGCCCGTGCCGAGCGTGATCGCGGGCAAGAGGAGCGCGGTCAGACCGGCCACCTCGCTGCCCGGGTTCGGGAGCACTTGCAGCGTGAGGCTGAAGAGGATCAGCAGCATCGGCCCCAGCCAGAAGTTGGGGATGGAGATGCCCAGGAGCGCGATGACCGCAGACGAGTTGTCCACCCAGGAGTAGGGCCGCAATGAGGCCGCGATCCCTAAAGGCAACGAAAAGATCAGCGCAAAGAACATCGCCGCCAGCGCCAGCTCGAAGGTCGCCGGGATGTTGGCCACCAGCCGGTCCATCACCGTGACCCCGCGCTCGTCGCAGAGCTCACCCAGGGTGCCCGAGGCCACATCGCCCCAGAAGAGCGCATACTGCTCGATGATCGACTTATCGAGGTTGAGGCACTCGCGCAGCGCTTCCTTGTCGACCTCCAGCGACTGCTCGCCAAGGATCGACTCGACCGGATCGCCGGGCACCGCGCGCAGGATCAAAAAGACCAGCGTCACCACGCCGACAATGACGAAGAGCGAGGTAAAAAGTCTTCGAAGAAGGAAGGTGATCATGAAGCCCGATCAGGTTGGGGAAGGCTCGGCGGCCCCGAATGGCTCGCTTGCTCGTCAGACGCAGCGAGCGAACGCCGAGGGTGGCCAAAATAAAGGGTTTTAAGAGGGGCCGCAATCGCGCTTTCGGCCCGGCTGGACAAGGTCGGGGGGATCTGGAAGTTTGGCGCCGATTTCAACCCCGGGCGCGCCTGCTACAGCAGGGCGGCCCGCACGCGGCAGGAGCGCGCTATGCTTTTGGTCATCGATGTCGGCAACACCAACACCGTCCTGGGGGTCTATCGCGGCGAGGAGCTCGTGAGGCACTGGCGCCTGCAGACGCATCACGGGCGAACGAGCGATGAGCACGGCATCTTCCTGCGTCAGCTCTTCGAGCTCAGCGGCCTGGCGGTGGCCGAGGTGCATCACGCCATCATCAGCTGCGTGGTCCCGCCGATGGAGCGGATGCTGGTGAAGATGGTGCGCGATTACTTCGCCTGCAATCCCACCGTGGTCGGCGCGGACATTCAGGCCAACATGACCATCGCCTACGACAATCCCCGCGAGGTGGGTGCCGACCGGGTGGTCAACGCCGTGGCGGCCTACCGGCGCCACAAAAGGGCGCTGATCGTGGTGGACTTTGGCACCGCCACCACCTTCGATGCCATCAGTGAGGAGGGCGCGTACCTGGGCGGGGCGATCTGCCCGGGGATCACCATCTCGAGTGAGGCGCTCTTTCACGCCGCCAGCAAGCTCCCGCGGGTCGAGCTTGCGCGCGCTCCCTCGGTGATCGGCAAAAACACCGTGCATTCGATTCAGGCCGGGCTGCTCTACGGCTACATCGGGCTTGTGCGCGAGATCGTCACCCGCATGAAGTCCGAGCTCGGCGTGGACGCGCCGGTGATCGCCACCGGCGGGCTCGCCAGCTTCTTTGCCGAAGAGACCGATATCATTGATGAAGTCGATGATTTTCTGACGCTCGAAGGTCTGCGCCTTATCTTTGATGAGGCCAGCGCGTAACCCCCTTTGAAGAGCGCCGGCGCCACCTGGAGCGCCATCGAGCCCATCCGGGGAGGAATTGACGTGTGGGACTTGAACTTTTCGCGTCATTTGCGAGAATGAATGAGGATTCATTCACGCTGCGGCCTCCGCGGCCGTAAACCTCCCCCGAAGCTTAAGGAAGACCGAGTATGAGCGAGTTTCTTTTCGATCGACGCGACGTGGAGTTTGTCCTCTTTGACCAGCTTGAGGTTGAGAACCTGGTGAAGCTTCCGCGCTATCAGGATTTCAGCCGCGAGCTCTTCGAGATGGTCCTTGGCGAGGCGGTGAAGTTCGCCGCCGGCAAGCTCGCCCCGACCAATGAGCAGGCCGATGCCGAGGGCGTGCGCCTGGAAGACGGCAAGGTGATCCTGCCGGAGAGCTATCCGCCCCTGTACAAAGAATTCTGCGAAGGTGGCTGGTTTGCGCCGGTGCACACCCCGGATTACGGCGGCCAGGGCCTGCCGCAGTCGGTGGGCATGGCGGCGATTGAGGCGTTCATCGCGGCGCACCCCTCCTTTATGTTCTTCTCGGGTCTGACCGTCTCGGCCGGTCACCTCATCGAGGTGCACGGCACCGATCGTGACGTGGAGCTCTACCTGGAGAAGATGTACACCGGCGAGTGGGGCGGCACGATGTGTTTGACCGAGCCGCAGGCGGGCTCGGCGCTGGGCGACCTCACCACCACCGCCACCCCGGTTGAGGGCGAGGACTTCTATAAGATCGTGGGCAACAAGATCTTCATCTCCGCCGGCGATCAGAACCTGACCGAGAACATCATCCACCTGGTGCTGGCGCGCGTGCCGGGCGACCCGGAAGGCTCCAAGGGCATCAGCCTCTTCATCGTGCCGCGTGAGCGCGTCAACGCCGACGGCTCCATCGGTGAGTCCAACGACGTGGCCATCACCGGCCTTGAAGAGAAGATGGGCATCCACGCCTCGCCGACCTGCTCGATCTCCTTTGGCGACAATGACGAGTGCCGTGGCTGGCTCGTGGGTGAGCGCTGCCGTGGTCTGCAGTACATGTTCCAGATGATGAACGAGGCGCGTCTGGTCACCGGTCTTCAGGGCGTGGCGATCGGCAACTCCGCCTACCAGAGCGCGCTGGCTTACGCCAAAGAGCGCGCTCAGGGCCCCAAGGTCACCGACCGCAGCGAGAGCCCCAAGAGCGTGGCGATCATCGAGCACCCCGATGTGCGTCGTAACCTGATGACGATGAAGGCCTACGGTGAGGCGCTGCGCGCGATGCTCATCAACACCGCTTTCCTGAGCGACCACGCGATGTACAACGAAGATGAGGCGGTGAAGACCAAGTCGCAGGATATGCTCGACCTGCTCACGCCCATCTGCAAAGCCTTCTGCTCGGATATGGGCTTTAAGATGACCGAGATCGCCATGCAGGTCTTCGGCGGCTACGGCTACATCAAAGAGTACGGCGTCGAGCAGAAGATGCGCGACGTGAAGATCGCCTCGATCTACGAGGGCACCAACGGCATTCAGGCGCTCGACCTTCTGGGTCGTAAGATGCGCATGAAGAACGGCGGGCTCTTTTTGACCTGGTTGCAGGACACCAACGAGTTTCTGGCGGAGCTCAGCGAAGACGAGACCCTTGGCGAGATGGCCAAGCAGGTCGACGCGGCCAAGAACGCGCTGGGTGAGGCGGCCTTTGGTTTCACGGCCACCGGCAAGAAAGATCCGGAGTACCCGCTGCTGCACGCCACGCCCTACCTGCGTATGTTCGGGCTTGTGGAGTCGGCGCGTCTGCTGCTGAAGCAGGCCTCGATCGCCCAGACCAGGCTTGAGGCCATCTGGGCTGAGAAGGGCGTCGACGCCACCGATGACGAGGCTCGTAAGGCGCTCATCGAGCAGAACGACGACGTGCGCTTCTACGAGAACAAGGTCAAGACGGCGAGTTTCTTCATCTACCAGATCCTGCCGGAAGCGCGGGCGATCCTGAAGAGCATTCAGTCGGGTGACCGCAGCGCGCTGGACGTGGCGCTCTAAGGTTGAAGAAGGCTGGCACGTGATAAGGCGCCCGCCCTCCGCGAAGCGGAGGGCGGGCGTTTTTGTGTCAGCGCCGGCACCGGGGGGAAGAGGCTCTATGTTGGTGCAAACTATACGAATTGACAGGGAGTAGGCCGCCCTCGACAATTATGGCGCCGGCGGCCGGGAGGTCCGGCGTCGGGGCTGTTTCTGGCGCGTTTGCGCTCTTGAGGAGTTGTTATGTCTGCTCGCAATACCTTCGCTGCAACGCGTCGTTCACATGAAATTCTGGGCTGGTTGCGAAGCGGACAGCGCGTCACGATCACCGATGTCAGCGATCGATTCGGGGTGCAGTACCCGCAGGCTCGCGAAGACCTGAAGTTGCTCGAAGAGGTCTATGAGCTGGATACGGGGCGAGAGGGACGCATCAAGTACTGGGAATGGCCGGGGATCTCGAGCAAAGAAGCGGTGGTGGGCACGGCCGCGGCGCTGGAGCTTGGCGGGGTGGCGCTGGATATCTTCCGCGAGACGCCCTACGGGGAGTTCATCGATGCGCTGGCCCATGATCAGCGCAACTCACTGGCGCAGACGCAGCAGGAGGGGCTTCGCCGGGTGGGGCAGGCGCTGCGACTGCGACGCAACTGGTTGCCGGTGGAGCGCAAGCGCCTGGTGGAGATGCTCGAGACGGTGCTCGACGCGATTCATCAGGGCGGCAAAGGGCTGAGCTTTGAGTATGAGCGCTCCTCCGACGGTGATAGCAAGCGCTACCTGGCGGTGCCGCGCCGGCTGATCTGGTACCAGGGGCGGCTGTGGATGCAGGCCTATCAGGATAAGAAGCGCAAACTTTTTGATGTGGCCGGGATCCTCGACGTGGAGGAGCTTTTTTTCGATCGCTTTGTCGACCGTCTGATCGACGAGCGCCGCGACGAACTCGCTGCATTCGAGTACGAGGGCGACCGCTCGAAGCTCTACATCTCTGAGGGAGGGAGCGGCGAAGTCGGCGATGATGGGGAGTCGATCATCGATCCGGTCGCCGAGAAGGCGTATGCGAAGGAGCGCGAGGAGGCGTTTAAAGCCGTGCTCCGTGAGGAAGTCGAGCGGGAGGCCGCGCTTGGGAGCCCCGAGGAGGAAGACGCCTACTTCGAGAACGCCTTCGGCATCTACGCCTACAGTGGGCCGGCGGACCAGGTCGAGCTGGAGGTGGGGACGAGCTGGGCGACGTACCTTCGGCGCTACCGGGTGCACGCCTCTCAGGAGAATGAGGATCTGGAGGACGGGCGGCTCAAGGTGCGTTTTGAGCTGGCGATCTGCCCGGAGTTTACGTCCTTTGTGCTCGGGATGTTGCCGGAGGTGAAGGTGCTCAAGCCGGCCTCGCTGCAGGCGACGATGGAAGAGGCCGCCCGCAGCTGGCTGGAAGGTTGAGCCTGTTTAACCGATGGCTTTGAGCTCGAGGGTGAAGGTGAGCAGGGCGTCGGGATCGAAGTGAAGACGCATCACGTGCGGGGTGGCGCGCTCCAGGAAGTTTACCTGAAGGCGAGTGGCCGCGCCCTGGCGTGCTAAGGTCGGCGCGGCGATGGTACGGACGCCGGTGCGCTCTACGGCGCGGCGCGCGACGTCTTCGCTCTCCACCAGGCGCCAGCCCGGGCGGAAGAGGCGCTGCAGCCAGGGGAGCAACGTCGGCAGGGATTCGGACGTGAGCTCAAAGGGCGCGACCTCCAGAAAACGTGCAAAGTGTCGGGCGCTCCCCAGCAAGAGAAACTCGCCAGTGCTGCGGACGTACGCCAGGGAGGTGCGCCCCTCGGAAGAGAGGGCGCCCGGGCCGACCTGTGCGAGGAATGAGGCCGGCACGAAGTCCTGGTCGAGCGAGAAGACGATGACATCGCGGTGGGTCAGGTGGGTCTTGAGGCTGGCTGCGATCGCATTGGTCTGAATGGCAGTGAGCACAAAACGGTAGGCCGCCCAGATCTCGGCCAGCTTCATGTGCAGGGCCTCCCCCTCAAGTCCGGGGGTGGGATCGACGTAGAAGTGGCGAGCGACCAGGGCGGTGCTCGTTTGAGAGCCTTTCTCAGACTGCCGCACCAGCTGCTCGAAGCCGATGGCGTCAAAGTGGTCGGCGTCGAGGATCGCCCGGGCCACGCCCAGCGGATCGATCTCCTCCTGCCCCACGCGCATGGTCGAGGCCCGGGGGGGCTGCGCGTAGTTCCAGACCGCGCCGAAGGCCTGGCTGAGGCAGTCGCCCAGAAACTTGCCCAGGGCCAGGGGACGCTGATCATCGACGGCGGTCTCATCGCGGTAGAGGGCGCTGAGATCGGGCATGCGGGCAAAGACATCGTCGAGGAGGTTGAGCTCCAGCTGACGCAGCGCCTGCAGGGTAAAGGGCACGGTGACATCGCCGATGGACTGGATGCTGGCGAGCATGTTGTGCATGCAGCGCTCCAGGGTGATCTCCACGCCGATGTCGCCGCCGGTCAGGCGGAAGGTTCCACTGCGGATGGTGTTGTTGCTGCCCAGCACCGCGCGGCTCGGCAGGGCGATGGGCGGGATGGTGTCGATGGGCTCATCCATCTCCGAGGGCCAGGCCGGGGGGATGGCCGGCGGCACGCTCTGCTGGAGGGCTTCGTTGGCGTCGCGCTCCTCACGGAGCACGCGCGACATGTTGGTGAGGCCGGCGTCCATCAGGTTGGAGCGATCGCGGGCGATGGACTGGCGTCGCTCGCGGGCCTGGGAGCGCCGCTGCTGGGCCGGGGAGGCTGACCGGGACATCTCATCAGCAGCGGGGGATCTTTCATTGGCGGAGAGATCCACGGTGCTCGACGCGGTGCGGGAGCGAGAAGTCGAGCGTTGCTGAGGAGGCGATGCGGGGCCTGGACGGGGGGGCGGTGACTTTGCTTGAGGCGGGCGCGCGGGGGGGGCCGAGGAGGCCGGCGTGTCGCTGTGGCTCCAGGGCTCGGTACGCGCCACGTCGTCGAGGCGCTGCTGGGCGTTGACCGCACGCCGCGCCGCCCCGAAGAACTGGTTGAGTGAGGTGTCTTTGTTGGGAATGGAGTAGTCGACGCGGTTGATAAATCGCATCGCTTCGGCCTGCGGAATGCGCCGGGCCGCGACCGCGTCGATTAAGTCGAGGATCACCCGTCGCATATGCAACGTGGCGCGCGGGTCGGCGCTGGCAAGGCCCGCGATAAAGTCCTGGGTGCCATCATCCCATCGCCCCTGACGAATGCGCTGTTCACCGAGCAGGCTTCGGGACAGAGCGTGATCGGGGTTGGCGTTGACCACCCGCTGGAGGATGCGCTCGGCCCCGGCGCGATCGCCGCTGCGACCGGTCAGATCGCCGAGCAACACGTCGAGGTCGGTGTTGCGATGCTCGCGGGCCTGCTGCTCGACGAGCAAGATCGCATCGGAGCCCTGGCCCAGCGAGAGGATCGAGAGTGCCAGACCACTGACCATCTCGGGCCATTGTTGGGAGGCCTCAAAATGTTCCAGTGCCTTGCGGTAGTCGCCCTCGTGGTAGGCTCTCCAGCCCGCGTGAATCTGCGACATATCAGGGTCTCCCGGCTCAGTGGTGGCCAGCGCTTTGTGCGCGCTCAAAGCGGCGCGTGCGGCGCTCTCGATGCGGTGATGTGCGAACACTAGATGCTTAGCAAGGCGGCCGGGTCGGCGCAACGCTCACCGGTGGCGCATCTACTCGGCGTCTCGCCCCAGAGGCAGCAGCACGCGCACTTCGGTGGGGGAGCCCGGCGCGGTGTCGATCTCGATCAAGCCGCCATGCTCTTCGATGATCTGGCGCGAGATGTAGAGTCCCAGCCCCATGCTCTTGGTGGTGCGGGAGGCGGCGCCGGAGTAGAAGCGCTCAAAGATCTGCTCGACCTCTTCCTCGCTCATGCCCCCACCCTCGTCGCGCACGCTGATGATGGCGTGGGCAGTGGCGGTGTGCAGGCGAACCTGAACGTTACCTTCTTTTCGACCGTGCTTGAGCGCATTGTCGATCAGGTTGCTGATGACCTGCTCGATGCGATCGGGATCGATCACCGCGAAGATGGCCTCATCGGCGTTGTGCAGGGTGACGCGGTGGCCTTCGTGGCCGTTAAGCCAGGGCTCAGCGATGCGTTTGAGCAGGGCCCGCAGCGAGGTTGGCTTTCGCAACAGACGAAGTCGCCCGGTCTCAATCCGTGACATGTCGAGCAGGGCGTCGACCAGGCGACGAAGGCGATGCACCTGCGATTCGGCGCGGCGCAGCACCTCCGGGTCGACGCGCTTTCCCATCTCGGCCTGCTGGCGCGCCAGGTGAACAAAGCCGGAGAGGGGGGTCAGGGGGCTGCGCAGCTCGTGGCTGGCCACCGAGAGAAACTCGTCTTTGCGACGGTCGCGCGCGCTGCGCTCGGTGACGTCGGTGCCAGAGGCCAGAAAGAGGCGAGTGACCCCGGACTCATCGACGACCGGGGCGATGGTCATCAGGATGTTGCGACGGATCTCGCCAAAGTCCAGCACATACTCTTCATTGGTACAGCCGACCCCCTCGCGGACTGCCCGCACAAGCGGCCAGCGCTCCTCCGGAAGCTCATTGCCGTCGAGGTCGCGCATGGTAAAGGGATGGTCGTCGGGGCCGAGGTTCTTCCAGCGGTTATGGCCGATCATCGCCTGGGCGCGGGAGTTGTACATCACCACCTTGCCCTCGGTATCGAAGAGCAGCACAGCGCTGGGCACGTACTCAAGCACCGCGCGAAGGCGCATGCGCTCCTCGCTGTAGGACTCGCGGATGTACGCTGTGGAGAGCAGCAGATCGAGGGCGGTGGCCAGCAGCGAGAGAGTAGTGGGCCGCGCCTCGGGAGGGGTCTGAGCGATCCAGCTGAGCACTCCATGGGCGGGCGGACCGCCCAGGTTGAGTACGCAGACGTCGGGGGTGGCGCCGGGCTCCAGCGCCAGATGATGCAGCTGATCGGGGGGAATCTGAGCGTCGCGAAGTCGCGCAACAAGCCTCGTGCTGAGCTCTTCGTCACCGCTATGCCAGCGCGGTGCGAAACGATCGCCCTCGGCGGCGAGTAGGGCGACGGCGGGCGTGTTGAGCGCCTCGCGCAGGCGCTCGGCCACCGCCATGCCCAGCGCATCCAGGTCGGAGCGCTCGTGGTGAAGCGCGCTCAACTCGCCGATGAGCTCCTGGAGGGCCTGATCTTGATCGCGCTGGTAGGGATGGACCAGGCAGAGCCAGGGACTGTGGAGCGCATCAATGGCGGGAAGCGGGGCAAAATGGGCGCGAAAAAGCGCGCCGCTCTCGCTGTTCAACGAGAAAGGGGCCGGAGGCTGGCCGGGGCGAATGAAGCTCTGATCGTAGGCCGCGAAGATGGCCTGGTGCGCCGCAGCGCCGTCCCCGTTGATGATCTTGTGAGCCTGGTCTTCGCCGAGGAGATCGCGGGCGGCGCGGTTGACTGCCACCAGCGTACGTTCGCCATTGGCGGCCTCGGGGATGTCCAGGAGGAGGGTCGGTTGGGGGTGATCTTCGTAGATCGAGGCCCACACCTGACCGGCCCGGGGGAGCGCATCGCGGTGATGCGCGACGGCTCCTGGTGCATCGTTATTGCCCGGACTCACACAAGCTCCTTTACAGCATATTACAACTTCGGGTTTGCGAAGTGACGCGCTGGTCGTGGGTCATCATACTTCGAGCGCGCCTGAAAACAAAGGAGCCCGGCGTCGAAAACGCCGGGCTCCCGGAAGCAAGGTCGTGCGCGAGGTGTCAGGGAAGGTCGAGCGGGGAGGGGGGCTCCAGATCGGCGCCTTCGTCATCGAGCTTCGCGCCTTCGGGGAGTTCAGCGATGTCGACCGCCAGGTTGGCCGCGTCGAGACGCGGGCTCTTGGAGCTGTCGATCGCGAGCGCGTCGGTGGTGTCGCTGCCCCAGAACATGTTCGCGAGTGAGAGGGAGTCTTCTGAGGAGACGTAACAGCCATAGCGCTGGTTACGGCGGATCTCGCTGGCGTTGATGCGCGCGCCGGTGTCGATCAGCTGCAGACCATCGGCCGAGGCTTCTGTGCCTTCGATATGGGGCCGGGAGGCGGTGAGAATGAACTCCGAGCCGGAGATCGAGGCCTGCTGGCCACGCAGGAGTGCTCCGACGCCGCCGTTGCGAATGAAGCTGGAGCGGGAGAGCGTCACGGCCCCTTTTTGCGGGCCATTGAGTGCGCGCAGTCCGCCGGACTGGTTACTCAAGATAATGGAGTCATCGACGAGCAGTCGCACCCCGGCGCTGGGCTCGGCTTCGGCAGGTTCAGCGGGGATGCGGCTGGCGAAGATCCCCATGCCGGCGTTGTCGACCAGGGTCACCTGCGCCAGGTGGGCAAAGCTCGGCTGGTCGACCACGACGCCGTGCGCCGGTCCATCGGTCATGGCCCATGGCGAGAGGCTCATCGGGCGCGTGTTGGCGATGAGTGTGCGATGGAGCAAAAGTCCGGTGCGAGCGACCTGCACGCCGGCCTCCAGGTTGCCGCTGACGCTGACCTCACCGGTGAGCGCAACCATCGACCAGGCATCTTCGGCGGCAATAAACTCGGCCGCCGGGGAGAAGGGGCCGGCGGTGCCACCGGGGAAGAACATATCACCGGGGAAGAACATATCGCCGGGGAAGAACATGTCGCCGGGGAAGAACATATCACCGGGGAAGAACATATCGCCGGGGAAGAGGTCCTCCTGAGCGACGACGTCTTCGGTCGGGAAGAACATGTCACCGGGGAAGAACATGTCACCGGGGAAGAACATATCGCCGGGGAAGAACATATCGCCGGGGAAGAACATGTCGCCGGGGAAGAGGGCGCCACTTAAGTCGGGGCTCTCCGCAAAGGCCAGCGTCGGGACGAAGAGGGGGCTCTCCGGGTCGGGCGCGCTGAGCGTGGGGTTGAGGTAGGCGTCGATGCCCGCGTCGGTGCGCGTGGCGAAGACGCCGCGGCGGTTGTTGTGGATGCGGGTAGTGCCCGTGACCCAGGCGCGGCTGTCGATGGCGAGCAGGCCGGGGCCCTGGTTGGCGCTGATCTCGGAGGCGCCGCGTACCTTCAGGTAGGAGGCCCGCACATCGGCACCAAAGGCCAGCGCGTTGAGCGTGGGGGCGTGATGCGAACGAATGGCCGAGTCGATTACCCCGACCAGCGCGCCTTCGGCGCGCACACCGCTTCGCGCCGGGGCCGGTGTGGCCGCGCCGCGGCCGTCGACGATCACGTGCTCAAGCAGCGCGCCGGCCGCAAAGCCCTCCTGGGCCGGGCCCTGGGAGCTCGAGAGCTTGATGCCGTGGAGCGCGTTTCCTTCAAAGAGGGTCTGGCGGATAAGAGCCTGACCTCCGTCGAGGTTCAGGCCGACCGCGACGTTCTCGAGAATCGATTGCCCGATCACCGCGAAGGGGGTCTGGCGGACCTCCACCGCGCTGACGTCTGCGTGCTGCCCGTCGATATGCGCCGCCGAGATCAAGGCGGTGGTCACATTTTCAAAGGTGATCAGCGGCGCGACCGCTCCGGCGTGACCGCGCACGCTCACGCCGGCCACAAGCGCAAGCTCACTGTCCTGGAAACGCAGCGAGCCCGTGCCCTGCAGCGCCACGGTCGCAGAGGCGGCGCAGGGGCTGGAGAAGATCGCCGGCCCCTCAAAGGTCATCGGCTGGTTGAGGGCATGTTCCCCGGGAAAGAGCGAGAGGATCGTGGGGCCCTCAAAGCGAGTCGTCGCCAGCGCCTCGAACGTGGTCGGCCGCGCCGGCGAGCTCCCGTCGCCGGCGGTGATGCGGCCGGTGCCTGAGGAAGTGGTATCGCTCTCAAGCAGGGAGGGAGGTGCGATATAAATGATGCGGGTGTCGGCGCCAAACACATCGCTCTGCAGCGCGTCAGGCTGCGGCCATACGAAGTGTTCGTCGAGAACGCAGCTCTCAAGCCCCACGAACTCGCCAGCGTACAACTCACCCTCGGCCTCGCTCATCGGAAGACCGCTGCCCTCGCCGGCATCTTCACCGAGCGCGCAACTGTCACTTGCGCCGTAGAGGCAGATGCCGCTGCCACCTCCGAAATCCGCTCCGGAGTCCGGGCTGTCCGGTGAGCCAACTTCTCGATCGTCGAAGCTGCCGAAATCCTCGGAGCAGGCCCCGGCGCCGGCGGCGAGCAGAAGCGCCATTGTCAGGGCAACGAGCGGTCGGCTGAAACTGGGGCGGCGCGTAGGCAGGGAAAAGGTCGGTCGCATCATAAGAGATCCCATCGGGGTTGCGCGTATCAGAAGGCAAAAACGCGCCGGGGCAGGCCCGGAGGTCAGTATCGGCATCAACATCACGACGCTAGGAGATCGCCCAGGCGGATGCAAAGAAACGCAGCTGTGGCGCGCGCCACGCAACTGACGTGCAGGTTTCCGGAGTGAGCGCCACCGACTCAACGCGTCAGATCGAGGGCCATACGAAAACCGTAGTGCACGTGGCGGTAGTGCTCCGGGCTGGTCTGGTGCCAGTCGAGTCGACACATCAGCGGAAAGGAGTTGAACGAACCTCCGCGCAGCACGTAGGTGCCCGCAGCGGCGTCCGCCGGTGTGGAGGTCCACTCAGCGATGTTACCTGCCATATCGAGCACCCCATATGGCGAGCGATCGGTGGGTGTGGCGCCGACCGGCTTGGGCATGGATTTGCCCGGGGCGCTCTCGCGCATGTGGCAGAACGACGCGTCGAAGTGGTGACCCCAGGGGTAGAGGCGCCCGTCGACGCCGCGCGCGGCCTTCTCCCATTCCATGGAGGTGGGCAGCCGGTAGGCGCGTTGATCGAGCTCACTGCGCCAGGCGATGTAGGCCAGCGCGTCGAGACGGTTGATGATGCAGATCGGCCACTGCGGATCCCACGCGTCGCCCTCGGCGTCCTGGCGCGGCACCACGTAGCGCCCGTCTTCCAGCGGGAAGTAGGAGGGCATATCATCACGCACGCGAGGGGCGTGGCGCCGGGCCGCATCGGGATCTTCTGAGGCGATGGCGTTAAGGAAGTCCACGTACTGCCCGCAGGTCACGGGTGTGCGCTGCAGCGCAAATGCGTCGAGGTCGACGATCTCCTGCTCCAGAGAGATCGCGTCGTGAGCTCCGGCCCGAAAGGGACCGGCGGAGATCACGATAAAGTCTTCGGGGACCGAGGCTCGCGGCCACAGCGGCACCTGAACGCGGAGATGCGCCAGGCGATCGAGCGCCAGAGGAAACTCCAGCGGAGCATACCCCTCAGCGCTAACATGGAGCGCGTAGGCACCGTGGGGCAGATGTTCAAAAGACTCGGGCGCCTGGCTTGGCGAGCCGATAGGTTGGCTGACCAACCGACGCTGCGACTCGCTTACACGCCAGAGTTGCAGGGTGGCTGAGGCGGGAACGGTCTCCACCTCCAGGGTCGCCTCACCACTTAGACGCTGGTCGAAGGCCCCGGTGTTATGCTGTCGAACCAGAGACTCGAAATAGGTCGCCGTGGCCTGATCGCCTGCGGCTTCTGCCTGCAGAAAACGCTCCCAGTAGAGCTCCGCCAGCGCGTCGTGCGCTTCATCAAGCGGGGCATAACCCAGGCTCTGACTGAGCTGACGGGTGACTTCACCGAAACGCTTTTCAGCCTCCACGCCGAGCTGGTCGACAAGAGCCTCGATCTCCCAGAGCGCGGACTTCTCCTGAGGCGGCGCCCATGAAGGGATCGAGCGACGCAGCTCGTCTCGTCGCCGGATCGCCTGCGCCAGATCGTGGCGCGCCTCCTGGTAAAGGGTGCGGCTTTCATGAGCGGCCTTCACGAGTTCAAGGGCCTGACTTTTCTGGCGCTCGCGCTCCTTCACGCCCTCCAGAAAGAGGTTGAGTTCGTCGGCGAGTGCCTGCGCGCTCGGGTAGCGATCTTCGGGGGCCTTGGCCAGCGCCCTGAGCGCGATCTCTTCAATCGTGCGAGGGATCTGACGGGTTGGCGCGCGCTTCGACGGTGAGAGGGGCTCGTCCTGAATGATGCTGATCAAGAGGCTCAAGACGGTACGGGCCTCAAAGACCGACTCGAGCGTCAACACCTCATAGAGGATTGCGCCCAGCGCATAGACGTCGGTGCGTTCATCGACCTCATCGTTGTGCCCCTGCGCCTGTTCCGGGGCCATGTATTGCGGGGTCCCCACCAGGGTGCCCCGGGGCAGGGTGCTGGTGTGGGGATCTTCGCCGTGAAGGACCTTGGCGATTCCCCAGTCGATCACGAAGACCTCACCGTAACTACCGATGAGGATATTCTCCGGCTTGAGATCCCGGTGCACGACCCCGGCGTCATGCGCATACTGAATGGCCAGACAGACCTGGCGCACGATGCCCACAAGTTGCGTCAGCGAGTAATGAGAGGAGCATCCCTGGCGCAGCTCATCGAGAATCGCAGCCAGACTACGCTCTCGGACCACCCGCATGGTGTAGTATGGCGAGCCGTGATGGAGCCAGCCGACATCATAGACGGGGACGATGCTGGGATGTTCCAGACGCCCGGTCAGCCGCGCTTCGGCCAGAAGTCGGTCGTGTGCAGTGGGGTTGTCGGTATCGGGCAAGAGCGTCTTGAGTGCGATCTCACGCTCAAGAAGTTGATCCCTGGCGAGCAGAATCTGCCCCATCCCTCCGCGTCCCAACTCATCGACGAAATCGTAGCGAGCCTCGGCACCTCCATAAAGCGGCGGAAGATCATCCGGTTGACCCTCGTGAGCGTCGGCGTCGTCGAAATCCGTCAACGTGGGCGTGCGACCCTCGATGACGCCAGATTGCTCATCGAACCCACCAGCATGGGCCGGTGACTCACCATGTGTCGACCCCGGAGTCGGAGCCTCCAGCAGATCGAGGGTGTGAGCAATGCGGCGCGATGCGAGATCATCAAGAATGAGCGTGTCACCGTGCGCGAGCACCTCCTCAAAACGATCTGCAGTGAGAAGCGACAGGTCGCGCTCCAGCTCTTGAAGCGCCTCGGACGTGATGCTGCCACACGAAAGCAGCGACTCGCCAAGTGATATCCCTTGCTCCCCGGCGCGGGTTGCCGCCTCAATGAGAGCGCTCAGACTGAGCGACCCACGGGCAAGCGCGAGCTGTCCGAGGCGAAGGTCCAACTGATCTGATGCCATAGCCGTCACTGCTGACTAATAAGAGAAAGAATTGCCATCGGGCTGATACGACTCATGTAGGACACACCACTACCACTGAAGGGCAGCCCGCGCACCTATCGCCAGGCTATTCAGACGCATGGCGCGGGTCATACGCGCCTTACCTGGACGGGGCCGTCGGAAACGAGCCCACGGACACCCAGGTTGAAACGGTGCTCAACGGGGATTTGCAAAACGCCTCGAAAAAGACGTTGACAGCCAGAACTCGACCCCTTAGGTTCCGACTCCTCGACGCGGTGCTGCTCCTCGGAGCCACTCGCTGAGAGAGGCCGAAAGCCACCGACGATGACGAAACTTTTTCGAAATCGGGCTTGACGCCAACGAGGTCCGGACTTAGTTTCCGCCTCCGCTCAGCGCGACGCCAACACGGGCCGCAGCGAGCAACGTCAACATGGCTTTTCGAAATTTTAGAAACTTTCAAAAATATCGAA
>NZ_VOSM01000016.1 GCF_007997015.1 Lujinxingia vulgaris | reverse complement strand
CCGCCTTTCATCGCTATCCCCGTCGTCATCATCGCCGCCACCAAGGCCGTCGTCATCGCCACCCAGATCGTCAAAGTGGCCAAGAAGACCAAGAGCTAATCTCCTTAACTCGCCCGACCTCCTCATCGTCGTCGGGCGACGCCGCTCACCCTTTATTGATGTTGGACCCCATCCCCTATTCAGGAGAATCTCGATGCCCCCCATCCCCCCGCACGTCGCAGCTCAGATCGCCGTCATCGCCGTCAAGATCGTCATCATCGCCGTCAAGGCAGCGAAAAAGTAAGGCGTCGAGGCCTCGGCTTGAGGCCCCGCATTATCTCCAACACAACGAAGGCGCGCGGGTATTTATCCGCGCGCCTTCGTTGTGTTGCCGCCAGTCTTCGTTTTACCTGCACGTCTTTTGCAGTGGCTCGACCTACGACACGTCCGCCAGCTCTTCTGCCCCAACGATGATAATTCGCTCCGCAGGGATGTTCAGGGTGTAGCCCCTACCTTTACCACTAGGCGGTATCAGCCACTCCATATCACTCTCGCTGAACCGTTTGCTGAGCTGCGCTCGAAGCCGTCTTCGAATGCCTCCCACCGCTGTACGAACGGAGCCGCGACTATTATCCAGGGTTTTAAGGTCTGTAAGTGCCTTCGCGTTCTTCAAAAAGAACGCCTCCCCATCACCGCCATCAATTCGACCGTAAATATCCTGAAGCTCCAATACATATGGGGTTGATTCATGAATAACGACCCTGGGATCAACCCACGCTTCCGTCGAAATCGGAGTCAGACCTCTGGCGTGCAGCCAGATCAAATGCATATACATCGCATGGTTCACGCCTCCTCCTACCGATAGGAGTTGCCCCCCATACGTGATCTCTCCCTCCTCGAAATCGACCTTGAGCTCTTTCGGCCCCTGCACCCCCTCCTCAGCGCGGCGTACCATCTCCTGATAGCTCAGGCTGGGGGCGTTCTTATGTACGGTGGCCAGGCGCGCGAAGGGAAGCTCGTGGAGTTCGACGCGAATGGCCGAGGCGTCTGCAATGAAGGTTCGCCCTTCACCAAGTTCGCGAGGCTCAGGGGTGGGATAGAAGAACTCCGGGCATCGTTCGGCCCCATCCGACACCAACACATGGGTGAGACGATCGCCGGGACGAGCGCGGAGCGACATGGTGGCTCCGACATAAAAACCCATGGTCTTGCGTCCGCCGGCCAGGGACGCGATCAGGCGCGGCTCTCCTTCTGCGGTGAGCGCGTCGATTTCACGGGCGATGGCATCGCCCATGATCGCGCTCTCCATGGCGTTACGCACATCCTCCAGCGGGGCCTCATCGCTGCCCTGCGGCACCACAATCCGGTATTGCGCTGGCGAGGTGGGGATGCGCTCCGCCGCTGCCGGGTAGTCCTGCGCCATCTGCTCAAGCTGCGTTTGCAATGTGCTCTCAAGACGCGCTTTGCCAAAGGCGGTCGTGACGATCACCAAACGTTCCACACACACTGGTGAAGTATCCTCGTCGGGATGTTCGACGCAGAGCGCAAAGATCGTCTCGGTGACAACTGCGGGCGACGCGCCCACCACACAAAAAACGTTGACGACGTCGGGCGTTGTTTCCTCGCTCATGATTCCTCCAGGGGGCGCGCGTCGCCGCGGCCATGCTTAGCTGATGCCGTGTTCTTTTTTGAGCCAGGCCGCGAAGGCCTTAAACGCCTTCTGGTCTTTGCGCTTACCGCCTTTGAGCTTCTCGACGGCGTGGGGCAAGAAGAGCTCCCAGAACGTCGCGCTAAAGCCCTGTTTCTTCCCTTCCTCAATGGTTTTATTCACGAGGTTCTTCTTATCGTGGTCGGCGACTTTGTTGAGTGCCACGATGGCTTCTTGCTCGTCTGGCGAGAGAGCGGCCAGCACCTGATCCTGCTCGTCCTCGTCGTTGTTTTCGCTCACGAAGCGAACGGCATAATCGGACTTGAGTTTGGAGGCTGAGATGCTGATGTTCGTGGTGGGTTTAAGCTTCCCTTTGGCCCACTCCCCATAAAACTTCTCCTTCAACGCGAGGCGAATCCCCTCCTGCTCTTCATCGTCGAGCGCGACGCCGGGCTCGCCAGTGAGCGTCTCACGCACCCAGTCCAGCGCGTCATCTTCCGACATCTTCGCGCCCTTCTCCTGCCCGCGCTCCAGCGGCGTGAGACGCTGACGACGCTCAATATCTTCTTGTGCACTCCACGCGGTAGAGCGAAGTTTCACCTCGGCATCACCTTCCAGCCTGGTGAAGCGGCCGTAACCCACCGCTGTTTTGGCGCCCGCGCCCAGCCAGGTTAGCGCCTCTTCCAGCCAGCGCGCCGCCGTCTCGACATCCCCTTGATCCCTGGCGTTGTCTGGTCGGCGAGGCGCGAGCGCGAAGTGAAAATTCGCTCCGGCATCGACCGCTAAGAAGGGGATGGGCGTAGGACTCTCCCAGTCGCCCGGGATCTTTTTGTCTTGATAGTAGTCCGAGTAATGCGGGGTCATGATCTCATGCTTGAGCCTGATCGGCTCCGTGGGCAATGCGTCCAAAAAGTTCACACTGCCCACCTGAGAGAGCTTGCCAAAGATGCGGTCGCGCTCTTTAGCGGCCTCGCTCTCTTTCTCTCCCTGCACATACTCTTCGTCCACCCAGGCGCGCACCAACCCCTTCACACTGCTGCCGGGAAGAAACGGAGTACCGAGCGTGGTATGCCAGGCCATCCCATTCTCTACCGGATGTTCTCGCCCCAGCCCGGTGACAAAGACCGAGGCGGTGGTCATCGCAAGGTTTTTCCCCTTGAGGTTGGAGACCATTGTGGCGCGTCGGTGCGCGTAGCCTTCGAGCAGCTCCTTCTCTCCAATCACCGTGGCGGTACTGCCGTTGCCGGTTCCGGTGACGGCGGTCTTGACCCAGATCGACTTATCGAACTTCAAGTCTGAGCTGAGCCAGGCGCATTCACTTAGCCTTTCCTCCGCCCTCTCCTTTTTTTCCTCAAGTTTGCCCCAACGATCGCCGAACTTGTCGTACCAGAGCCCGGTGTTGCCCTCAGGTCGTTGTAGCTCTTTGAGTGTGGCGCACGGCTCCAGATCATAAAGTGGTCTCATTGTGCTCACTCCGCGTCAGGGTTTTTGAGAAAAGCCTGCGAGAACTTCTTGAGCCACACCAGATAAGCCAGCGCTTCGGCCTGAGCGCGCACATAGTCGCGTTGCGTGCCTTCGGTGATGGCGGTGAGCAGATCTCTTTTATTGGCATAAGGTGAGTACGTGTTGGCCTGACACATCCACGCGTTGAGGTCGTCGTAGAGCATGCGGTGAGGGTCGTTTTGCTTACCGCGCGTAGCCGCAAGAAGGGTGGCACAGGCCTGACCCAGCCCGCTCATAACAATCGAGGCTGGGAGCCCGTCGACGTAGCTCGGGTACTTTTTGTAGGCGTCAGGCCCCATCTCTTTTCGCGCGTTGATTAGTTTCATCGCGTGAGCCGCGCGCTGCTGATCAATCGTTCGCTTATCCTGCTGTTTTGGAGGCTGACTCATCACTGACCTCCCTTCACAACGCTTTTCACAGCGAACCACCCCTGCCCCACCGTCTCGTTGCCGCCCATCTGCACGTAAGGGCGAGCTTTGAACCAGCTAAGGGTTTGCTCCAGCGCGTTGCTGGTGGTGCTGCGTTCGGCCAGCACCACATAAAAGAGGCTGTCGGGGGGGAGGGTCTCCTCGTACCAGAGGTTTTTGCTCTCTTTGGTATTCACATCAAGCTGGTTGCGGGCGTTGATTGCCAGCCCATAGCGCGCGAACCAGGCAAAATCATCGTCGGAGACAACGACCAGGCGCTCTTTCAGGCTGCTTCGAGTGATGGTGTGGGCGATCAATCCTTCGACCAGCGCGATGATCTCGGCGGGGACGTCGCCGGTGAGCTGAAACTGACGTTCTTCCAGAAAGAGGAAGGGCTCATCGGCGTCTTTCTTGCCGAGCGCGCTGTTTTCCGTGAGCTTGCGCAGCGCTGCGAAGCCCTCGGCCACGTCAACCGACGCGCCGGCGCGAGCCTGATCGCGCGCCAGGCGCTCCAGCAGGTGGGGGCACGTCACCCACCGAAAGCTCGACGAGAGACTACGCACCGGCAACATGGCCAGACGCGCATCGGAGACGAGCAGCTGACCGGCGTGCTCTTGCTTTCCGAAGATCTGCTCCGCCAACTGCTCATCGTCTTTTCCAAGCTGGCGCGCCATATCGCGCAGGGCGCCCTTCACGCTGCTTCCCACGATCACCGGGTAATCGGTAGCGGCTTCGCGGGCCACGGGCAGGTCGACAAAGCCGGCGGACTGGCCGGCGCCGGGGTGAATGGATGTCTCGGCCAACAATCCCAGTAGTGCTGCGTTCATAGATCCTCCAATCATGCTTCAACAGTCAGTGTATGGGTTGTGTCTCACTAGAAAATCACCAGACGCCCAGCGCGACCTGGCCGAAACCAAAGGCCTGACGACGACCGATGCAGCTTCCGTGAAGCTGGCGCAGGGTCTCCAGATCGGCGTCGACGTCTTCGAGAAAATAGGTGCTCCCGGCGGGCACAAAGGGCTGCGGTGCGACGGGCTTGCGCTTGAGGCTGTCCCAGCCTCCGATGTAGTGGGGTTTGCCCACGCAGGCCGAGACGATCGTGCCCGGGATGTTCTCCGCGAGTGCGCTGTGGGGTCGGGGCCATGTGACGGTGGTGTCGTCGGGGGTAAGGAGCGCCGAGGTGAGCAAAGTCACGCTCATACGTCCGTTCTCGGCGATGGCCTCCAGCGGGGCGTTGGCCATCGCTGCCCCTTCTAAGCGCTCCACGCTGGCCATACGCCCTTCCCCACCGAGGGGCATCAGCCCGGGCAGCGTGAACTTTTCGCTGACCCAGTCCTCGGGCAGGCCGCTGACGCCCATGGTCAGGCGCACTCCGGGCTTCAGGCGCACGTAGGTGGGGCTGTAGAGCGCGCCTTCTTTGGCGGTGCGGCTCTCCCTTTCACGCTCAAGCCCCACACGTCGTTCACCTCGCCAGAGGTCACGGCTGCGCACCACCTCCGACGTCGCCGGAAGGTCGCCGCGCAGGATCGCTTCCAAACCTGCCACGGTCACAAAAATGCCTTCGGGCTCTTTAAGCCCGCGCTCGGGTTTATCCGAGGCAATCTTCGGGAGGCGCACCCGGCCCATATCGCAAAGTACAGCATTATTGCCGGGGCGCAGGCGCGCGGCGGGCTCCCAGACCTCAGTCTTCTCTTTCGTGTCGAGCTCTTTCATTCGACCGAGGATATGCAGGGGCATGGGCACCATCACCTCGTTTGCATCGCTGTTGGACTGTACTCGGGTGAGAAAGGGCCCTTCAAAACGCACCTGACCCAGATCCCAATAATCTTTGCCCAGCACCTCTTCGAGTCGCAGATCGACGTTTGTACCTTCATTCCAGCGAGAGCGACCATCCCACCCCTTTGCCCGCGCCAGCATCGCGCGAAGGGCGCCTACCAGCGTAGGAGCATGAGGGGGAAAGAGGGTTTTGGACTCCGTCTGCGAAGCCTCTCCCATGTCATAAGGGCCCGCATCGCCAAAATACCAGGCGTCGACCGGCTCCAACTCAAGATGCCACGTCTCGGTGTTGCTCATTGCTGACCTCCTTCGCGGGCCTTGATGCCTTCACCGGCTAGAAAACGGACCACCATCGCCCCGTCGATTCCCAGGGTTTTAGGGTTGGTTTCGACCTCATAGGGCGTATTGTCTCCGCCGATACGACGTGTGCGTTGAGAGACTTTGAGCAAGAGCTTCATCAGGTCTTCCGCCTCTTCAATATCTGGTGCCTTCCCTTCTGCGGTGGTCTTTTTGCCTTTGACGAAGTCAGCGGCCAGCACCTTTGCAAAGTCCAGCCCCTCCACCAGTTCCCCATAGGTCCCGGGAGCGTGAAGGGGGCGGTCGCAGAGCAGCCCAAAACGCTCGCGCAGGCGGTAGAAGAAGCTCGATGAGAACTCCCCTCGTGTGTCATCACCTTCAAATGCCGCCACCAGATCGTCGAGGATTGTGGAGTTGTTTGGGATTGTGGCGTTGTTTGGGTTGCGAATATGTCCCCAGGGGGCAGACCACACCGCGCCCAGACCGCTGTGCTTGTAAACGGCGATGGCCAGGCTATCGCGGCCGGTGGCGTCTTTGGCCACGTCATCCAGAAGATGATGCGCCGTGGCGAGCACTGTGCGGAAGGGCGTGGCGTAATAGGTGTAGATCAGCGCGCCGGAGAGGGTCGCTCCATCAATACTCTCGTCATCAAACGCTTTCTTATAAGACGCAGAGAGTTTGTCGGCGCACTCCAACGCGCGCTCCAGGGTGAGCATCGCCAGCACATCATCACCGCCGGCGTAGACGGTCACACCGTCATGCTTATGCACGATTGAGGGGACCCCGTCGGCGAAGGTGGTCAGCGCCCGGGAGACGGTCTCTTCGCCCTTCCCCTTTGTGCGAGCCTGATCGAGGAGCTTGCCCATGGAGTCGCCGTCCATCAGCAGGAGCGCGTAATGGGTTGAAGGCTCTCCCAGTCCCTTCTCGCGAGCTTTTTTACGCAGCCTGGCCAGGCCCTCGAGCAGCTCGTCGCGGCGAGTGGTGTCTGCGGAGAGGGGAGTGGCATTTTCGTTGCTGAGGGCGTTTTCCAGAAAGAAGTTCCCGTCGAGGGTGGTGAAGCGGCCGGTTTCTTTACGGTGCTGACGTACAGACTTGATCGCCGCATCACGCTCTCCGCACACGCCCTTTCCGCCGACCTCATACACAAGGTCCCCGTAACGCTTTGCGTCGTCTGGAAGGGTGCGGGCCACCCGAGCGATCCAGGGCGCCGCAGCGAGGTATGCAGTCGAGGGCCAGCTCTGGGCGTCGAGCGCGTGTCCCATCACCTCGTGCGCGATCTTCGGGTAAAGGCGTTTGATCAGCGCAATGGCGCAGAGGCGTTCATCTTTTGCAAGATCCAGGGCGCCCAGCGATTCGCGCATCGCCTCCCAGAAGGCGTCTCGACTTCGACGCTCTTTATATCTTTGGCGCTCAAAACCCGAGAGCTCCTGGAACTGCGCCATCATCATGCAGTGCTCACCCGGCTCCACGCTCATCGCCGGGCTGCGCCAATTTTTGCGTCGATCTAACAGACCAGGCTCATCACCGGCAGCCCAGGCCATCTCCCAATAATGGTCAACCTGACGCTTCCATATTTTGCGGGTGTCATGACCTTTTGGGGCAACCTTTGCCACAAAATGCTGCCAGACACCCTCCGCGATGTTTTGCCAGGCCTGGTTCACAGCGTTGACACAGGCTTCGCCCAGCGCCTCGGCGTGATCTTCGGGTACGCGAGCCATAAAGCGGTTAGGCACGGTGCCGTGTGCCGGACCCACATGCGATGCTTTCGGGCTCTCAACTGTGTCGGAGGGCGCGGGGAGCACCAGGGTGCCGCCTACCTTTGCGACCTCGTCGATAGCCTTCTGCGCTAAATAAGAGAGCAGGTAGGAGCTGGCCCAGAGATCACGCGTGCGTCGCGACTGCGCCACAAAGCCCTGAACCGGTCCCAGGGTGAAATGAAACTCGAGCAAGTCAGACAAAACGCACCTCCTTCACGCCTGCGTAAGGCTCGCGATAAGGTCTACCTTGTTTGGGCTTCGGTCCCTCTTTAAGACGCGTAAGGAAGGCGTCGACGGGCTCCAGTACATTGGCGCTCAATGGTGCAGATTTGGCATCACGTCCTTTCCCAATGACAATCAACTCGCGTTCAGGGAGGAAACGTGCAGGCATTAAGAGCACGACCCCGATAGGTGTTTGATTCTCCACTTCGTGGATGTGGAAAAAGAGCGGACTCGCGCGCCGCTCATACTTCAGGGCCCCAACAAACACGGTCTTTCGTCTGCCTGGCTTTTTGCGATCTTTAATGAAGTAGTTGTGAGGCAACCCAAAAGCGACACGTTTGGGATGTTTGATCGCAACACCTTTAACTTCGTAAATCAGGTCGTGATCCTCTCGGAAGTTCCGTTCAGCCTTTTCCTTTTCTAATACCCTTCCCTCGTTTCCCCAGCTTCGGTACATCACCAGATCTTCACCAAGCCTGTTCAGCAACGCCATAGCCGAGTCACCCTTTCGTGCTGGCACAAGCATGACCCGCGCTTGATCCGAAAACGCCGTCCACTCGGGCTGTGCGCCTCGAAGCGGCGAGAGCTTGAGGGTGGTGATGGCCTCCAGGAACTCGTCGGTGGTCGTGGGGGCCGTCCAGACCTCGCCATCCCCTTTGCGCTTGAGGCTCATAAGCGTGAGGCTCCCGTAGCCTTTGCGCGACTTACTGCCCAACCCGCCAAAGAGCCCCATCACTTTGATAGCGCGCTCTAACTCGGCGCGACGCGACCGAATGGTGGGCTTAAGTCGCATCTGCACGGTGAACTCAAAAGGTGCGGGCAAACACGCTCGCGTGAGCTTCCCCGAGTCTTTGCCAAAGGCTGTCATTACCCCGTACCCCAGGTAACGCGCCCCGCTGCCGACCGTCGTCCTCCCATCTTTCAACACATCTCCGACCTCGACAGGCTTTGGCTTATCGCTCACCTCCAAAAACATCCGCACCGCCGACTGCCCCCCACCTCCCGGGCCTCCGGCGCTCGCGCCAAAAAGCTCCGCCTCGCGGCGGTGGAGCTCGTCGACGTTGTTGCCCACTTCGCCGGCCATGGTGGCACGCCACCAGAAGCGCAGCGCGCCTTTAAAGCTCGCCAGCCTGAGCTCGGCGCCATCCTTCGCGCCAGGATCACCGCCGCCGATAAAGGCGGGCGTGGTCACGCGAAAGGTTGCCGAGAGATCTGCCTGAATGGTCACGAGGCTCTCCTGCTCACTGTGTCAATCCATATCCCCCACGCATGCGAACCGAACCCGGCTCGACAGAGGATGGTCGATGTTGATGGCAGAAGTATGGTGGGGGCAGAAGGGGGGTGTCAACGGGGCTTTTTGATCGTTATTTCAGGTTTTCCACAGGTTTTTCGTGGATGTCAGCCTTCCCCTCTTTGCGTTATGGTGGTGACTTGATGGTTTGTGCGTGATGCCCGGGGGGCTCGTCTTTTCCCTCGCGGGGGCGTTGCGCCCTGGGAAGATGCATGTTTACACCATGAGGTCGATGATGAAGGTTCTCTATTGCACTGTGGGCGGCAGCCACCAACCTCTGCTCGAAACGATCGATTTTCATTCGCCAGATCATATCGTCTTTGTGTGCAGCGACGACGATCCGGCTTCAGGCACCTCCGGTACTCATAAATTGATCGAAGGCCCGGGGTACGTCTGCCGAAGCAGCTACAATTCGCCGCCCGACCTTCCCAACATCCCCACCCAGCTCGGGTTGAGCCAGGATGCCTACAGAGTGATCCGGGTGGCGGCGGACTCTCCAGCTCATATTCTCGAAAAGCTTCTCCCCGAGCTGCGCCAGGACGCAGCTCATTCTCCGGTGGTGGCAGACTACACCGGCGGCACAAAATCCATGTCGGCCGCGCTGATGATGGCCGCCGTTCAAACAGATAACGTCACCCTCTCACTCGTCACCGGTACCCGCGCCCAGCATACCCGCGTGCAAGACGGCGACGAAGCCGTCTCGAAGATCGATACCACCCAGGTGCGCGCCTTCTGGTGGCTGGACCTCGTCGAGCAGGCATGGTCCCGCTACGCCTACGATGACGCCGTTCGCATCCTCAAAAACACCGGCTCCAGCGCGCCCTTTCTTCGTCAGCTCCTCCAGCTCAGCCGCGGATACGCCGCCTGGGACCGCGCCGACTATGCCGAGGCGTATCGACGTCTTTATGCGACCCCCACACTGGTCGAAGGCAAGCTGATGGGCACCATCGCCCTGCTCAAAAAAGAAGGCCTCGACGTCTACACCGAGGCCTGCTGTATCTACGATCTCTACCTTGCTGCCCTTCGCCGCGCCAAAAACGGCCAGTACGATGTCGCCACCCTCCAGCTCTACCGCGCCTTTGAGTGGATCGCCCAGTGGACCCTCTACTACCACCACGACAAGATCGAGACCGGCAAGGTCAAAAAAGAGATCGTCGAGAAGTACAAAGACCTCGTTCACGAGAACCACAAAGGACTCTACGTGATGGGGAGCTACCAGGCCTGGCTCCTCATCGAGCGCCTCGACGGCCCCCTGGCCCCCCTGGCCCGCGCCACCAAAACCTCTCGCCTCACCCTCAGCGAGATCCGCAACGACTCCATGCTCGCCCACGGCACCACCCCCGTCTCCCGTGCGCAATTTAGCCAGATGCGCACCTACTTCGAAGACACCATCCTCCCTGACTTCGTCCAGGTCGCCTTTAAGGGCAAGGTCCAGAGCAAGCAGCTTCCCAACGAGTTTCCCTCCAACCTGGAACTCACCTTTTCGCTTCAAATGCCTCCAAAAAAACAAAAAGCCGATTAAGCGAATCAACGAAAAAGCCCCGGACGCTCCAGTGAGCATCCGGGGCTTTTTTGATCACGGTGTCCAGCGAGCCAGATGGTGCGCTTGCGCGCGAGGAGGCGTGTGTCATCGAAGAAGGGAAAAGCACGCACGCCGCAACTCGTCGCGCCACATCTGCCGGGCTGACGTCAACGGGGCCGCCTCCCGAAGGAGGCGGAAGGAAATGTCGAAAGCCACGGAAAAGTACGAAGCCCGCATGCTTCAACGGGGCCGCCTCCCGAAGGAGGCGGAAGGTGCATGTTAATGTGTTCAGGCAATGAGTGCCAAATCGAAGCTTCAACGGGGCCGCCTCCCGAAGGAGGCGGAAGGCTCGTCGCAATCTATCTCGCCTGTTATGCAGCTTATAGGCTTCAACGGGGCCGCCTCCCGAAGGAGGCGGAAGGTTTAGGCGCGAAGATGAAAGTATCGGTAAATGGATCGCGCTTCAACGGGGCCGCCTCCCGAAGGAGGCGGAAGGTGCCGCAACTTCTTCGCGGACTCCAGCGAGTACGAGGGGCTTCAACGGGGCCGCCTCCCGAAGGAGGCGGAAGGGGCGTGAGCCGCAGCATCGTCCGATCCGTGCTCAAGGGGCTTCAACGGGGCCGCCTCCCGAAGGAGGCGGAAGGTGCCGCAACTTCTTCGCGGACTCCAGCGAGTACGAGGGGCTTCAACGGGGCCGCCTCCCGAAGGAGGCGGAAGGTCGTCGCCACGGGGATTCATAATCCAGCGTTCAACGGTCGCTTCAACGGGGCCGCCTCCCGAAGGAGGCGGAAGGGCGAGCTCGACGTGCGATAGGTACCGGCGTCTGAAGGGCTTCAACGGGGCCGCCTCCCGAAGGAGGCGGAAGGTACAGAACCATCGGGAGGACATCACCGCTCTCGAGGCGCTTCAACGGGGCCGCCTCCCGAAGGAGGCGGAAGGGAGCTCGAGGTAGTCGCCGCCAAAGCTGCCAACCTTGAGCTTCAACGGGGCCGCCTCCCGAAGGAGGCGGAAGGGAGCGCCTGCGCGAGATCCGCAGCGACCTCGGCCTGTCAGCTTCAACGGGGCCGCCTCCCGATGGAGGCGGAAGGAGGAGCAGGAGGCGGCGGCGCGAGAGGAAGAGCGCGCCGCTTCAACGGGGCCGCCTCCCGTAGGAGGCGGAAGGAAGGAGTACCTCACCGGCCAGGTGATGTACTTGAACGCTTCAACGGGGCCGCCTCCCGAAGGAGGCGGAAGGCCGACACCGTGACCACCATCACCCTGCCCGCGTGGGCTGCTTCAACGGGGCCGCCTCCCGAAGGAGGCGGAAGGTTGCGCCCCTTACGGTACAGGACGAAGCCGCCAGCGTTGCTTCAACGGGGCCGCCTCCCGAAGGAGGCGGAAGGTTGCGGCCCTGGTGCGAGCCAGTCTCAGCGCTGTGGAGCTTCAACGGGGCCGCCTCCCGATGGAGGCGGAAGGATACAGTGCGAGGGTATCACCGACCAGGGCCAGTGCCCGCTTCAACGGGGCCGCCTCCCGAAGGAGGCGGAAGGGCTTTCGCAACTTTGGCTTCGGGGCTGACCAGGAAGGGCTTCAACGGGGCCGCCTCCCGAAGGAGGCGGAAGGCAGCTGCGCTTGTTATGGAGGATGGTCAGCACGCAGTAGCTTCAACGGGGCCGCCTCCCGAAGGAGGCGGAAGGAAAATGCTACTCCAGAGCATCCTCCGTGATTTCACGGGCTTCAACGGGGCCGCCTCCCGAAGGAGGCGGAAGGGATGGGGTTGAAATTCCCCATGCAGCAACAGCTATCCAGCTTCAACGGGGCCGCCTCCCGAAGGAGGCGGAAGGGAGCTTATTGCTGGTGGCTATTATTGGGCACAGGCCGCTTCAACGGGGCCGCCTCCCGAAGGAGGCGGAAGGGATATCGTGTGGGGCCGCGTCACCCGACGCTATCTACTGCTTCAACGGGGCCGCCTCCCGAAGGAGGCGGAAGGCATCGACCAGGTGACTGTCTGGGTGCCGCGCGACGTGCTTCAACGGGGCCGCCTCCCGAAGGAGGCGGAAGGGTACAAAAGTGAACTCAACATCATCAACGAAAAACGGCTTCAACGGGGCCGCCTCCCGAAGGAGGCGGAAGGGCTACGCTGCTGGGTGCCGTCGCGAGCACCCTCCGCGGCTTCAACGGGGCCGCCTCCCGAAGGAGGCGGAAGGCTATTCGAATCAGCAAAGCTGATTCGAGAAGAATGCAGGCTTCAACGGGGCCGCCTCCCGAAGGAGGCGGAAGGTGGCCGGACTGTCGATCGGCACCGTGTGGAGCGCTGAGCTTCAACGGGGCCGCCTCCCGAAGGAGGCGGAAGGCTGCGCCGATTGGCGCAGCTGGGCCAGTAATGCCGACTTCAACGGGGCCGCCTCCCGAAGGAGGCGGAAGGACGCTCCGCGCAAGCGGGGGCTTCTTGGTCGCAGTCAAGCTTCAACGGGGCCGCCTCCCGAAGGAGGCGGAAGGTGATGCACTATCTATGTTGCGTGGAGTAAGTAGACCTGCTTCAACGGGGCCGCCTCCCGAAGGAGGCGGAAGGATGGAGGGGCCTTAGTGGTGGCCAGCTCCAGGGCGGCTTCAACGGGGCCGCCTCCCGAAGGAGGCGGAAGGGATCGACCATGACGGCGGAAATGTATATGAGGTTCATGCTTCAACGGGGCCGCCTCCCGAAGGAGGCGGAAGGGCTAACTTCACGAACGTTGATCAGATCGCCCTTTCCATGCTTCAACGGGGCCGCCTCCCGAAGGAGGCGGAAGGGTATGAAGAACTCTGGGCGAAAGGTACTCAAGGAGCTCGCTTCAACGGGGCCGCCTCCCGAAGGAGGCGGAAGGTGGGCATAACCGAGGCAATAGTTGCCTCAAAGGAAAGCTTCAACGGGGCCGCCTCCCGAAGGAGGCGGAAGGCCGAAACGATGCAGAGTACCAAGAGCGTAAGGCCGCAGCTTCAACGGGGCCGCCTCCCGAAGGAGGCGGAAGGGGCGCCTATCCGATCACCGCGCCAGGACTGGACGAGACAGATGCGTTTGCGAGCATCGCTCAAATCCAGGGGGTTCGTGCTATGGGGAGGGAGTGTTTCCATGCCTCTCAGTGTAGCAAAAGACGCCGAAAAAACAAACACTTACCCCCGAAAAACGAGCATTCCCGGGGTTTTTCTCATCACCTCAATGCTCGCCGACGCTTCCGACCCATTTCACGACAACGCACCGCCGAAATCCGACCTGTGTGAGATGCCAGATCGCAGACCAATCGTCCAGATTGAATCACGTGATGCAATCCCAGGTTGCTCGATTTCAGTCGACGCGCCTCGTTCCACACGCTCAAAAGATGCCCGCGTTACGACCGTCCACACCTGGAGGTTTTATGATGAGTGTTCGACCATTATCGCCCACCTATCCCAGGTCCGCGATGGTCATCCTGACCTACACCATCACCTCCCAGAGGCCCCTTCGGGTGGTCCCGACCATCTTCGGCTACCTTCCCAAGGCTGACTAAGGTCGCTCGAACCTTGATTCCGATCTACCAAAGGTCCCTTGAAGCAGATCAGACCAAAGCGGCCCACCCTGCCGAGTTGCAAATGCTTAAGCCGAACCAACATCTACACCTTTTGAAGGTCACGATCGTTTCACCGGGCTACACTCATCCACCTTTTAGAGGTTCTTTTAATAAGCCGGATCACCCAATACGCACCTTCCAGAGTTTCATCATGTTGGTCTGGCGCACGTTCATCCACCTTATCAGGCTCCACGGGCAAGCTCAGAGTGCTCAGGCTTGCCTGTCGGAGGTACCTTATGCTGGTTCCGACAAGGCAGCGTCTCCCCGACGAGCTGCAGAATACAATCGAAGCCACACACATCGACGGCGGTGACCTGTTTTGTGATGCGCTGCGCCTGCATCGTCGACCTCGCGTTGCCCTTTTTACAGGCGCGTGCAGACCACCCGAGGCCTGTTTTAACGGCTTGATAGTCGTACAGCGCAAAACAAAGGGCCCTGCCACGTTGCACGTCAACGCGTGAACGAAAAGGGGTTCTGGTTTGCGCGAATCCAAAAAAATCAACTGACTAACATTGAACATATTGACCGGAGATCCGGCTTCTGGCAGCGTTTGTTCATTCGGTTCTTAGAGTGCTGCGAAAGCAGGGTGGTGCCCCCAATCTTGAGGGGGGTTGTCTCCGTCGTACGCGCGTTGTCGGTAAGATCTTATGCTCTTCTGAGCGGGTCTATCTGGCGTGAACCCAACGCGCAGCCTCATGTCGTATCGGGGGACCGAGAGCAGTCGCTTCGCACACGTGAAGACGTCGGGTGGTCCGGTGTCTTTCCGGCGAGGCTACCTAAACTCTCGTCTTGCCAGGATGGGTTCGTGTGGAGCCCGGCAAGACACGATACCTGAGGAGGCCATCATGTCGCTTACCTACCTGAACAGTCCGTCGATGATCGCCGTGTTTGAAGATCTCTTGAACAGCCCGGAGAAACGCAAGATCTTCGAGAGCGATCCGATGGTGGCGCCTTTTGTGGGCCCGATGGAGGCCGCCAACCGCGACCTGATCTTTCTAACCCGCCAAGAGGGAGAGTGTGCCCGTGAGCTCAAGGAGATTGGCGATGAGCTCAAAGAGTGCAGCGAGCGCCATAACGCGCTCTGCCGTGCGTTGGACGCAGGTTTCACCTTCGCGACGTATCTCTGTCAGACACCCCGAGAACAACGTCCCATCGAAACCGCTCGCGCTGTGGTGCTGCCCGATGGCCTCAGCGTGATCAACAGCGCGTATCGCGATCAGGCTGGCCACGCGCTGCGCGTCGAAGATCGCCTCGACACCGCGCTGCGCGACACGTTGGGTCGCGTGCTCTTCGACGGCGAAGATCTCAACGCTCTGGTCGATGAATACGTCACCATCGGGCATCGCATGAACGTGTTGACCGCGCGTCGCGCCGAGCTCCAGGGAGAGACTGACACCACCCGGATCAGCGCGCGCGATCTGCGTCAGGCGCGCTACCAGTGGATTAAGGTGACCACGTCGCTGATCAACGTCGTGGAGCTCTCCGGCCTGAGTGAGAACGATAAGCGCCGCCTGCTTGCCAACCTCAATCAGGCTCAGGCTCAGGCGCAGTTACGTAAAACACGAAACACACCGGAGGATGCTACCGAGCCCGAGGTCGGTGATAAGGAGCTCGAAGGAGCTCCCAGGGCTGACGTCAAACTCCTCGATCCCACAAAGGGCGACGAACCTGCCCCGGTGCCCGCGCCTCCGGTCAGCGACAAGCCTGCGGAAGAGCCCGCGCAGCCCGGCACCCGCGATCTGCGTGATATGAACTGATACCCGCACACACGCGATTCAAACTGAAGAGCCGGCTCCTCGCAAGGAGCCGGCTTTTTGGTTTTTAGAGCACGATGGCTTTGTTCTATCTAAAAAATACCACCGGGTTGGCCCCGGTGTTTGGATTGCTATTCCACCTTTCAAAGAACGTGCGGCCCAGCTTAACCCACTCCGGCCTCTATCTCCACCGGCCGAAAGAGCCCCAGCCCGAAGTGTGCACCGTAGCCCACCGCAATGGGGCCTCGCACCGGCTCGGCGAAAGTGAGTTCAAAGCCGGCACCGTGGCTCGGGCCGCGAGCACCGCCACCTCGCGAGCGTCGGGTCGCGAACTCCAGCCAGCGCACCTGACGCCCGGCGATGCTCAGCGCATCCAGTGGCGCGATGCTCTCAACTTCGGGAAAGCCCTGGAGCTTGAGTAGGCGCAGCAGATCATGGGCGTCACCGCCGATCGTTAGCCCGCGCGCGTCCACCTTTGGCTCACCGGACTTGCGACGTTTAGGATGGCGCGTGCCCACAAAGGGCGTAAGCGAACGCCAGACCTTCGACTCCCCGTAGATGGGTGCCTGACCGGCACGGGCGTTGAAGCCGCCAAAGTCCTCCGGCGTTCCCACGCCCAGCAAGATCAACTGCAGATCGTGGCCATCCTTGCCCCAGAGGCGCTGCACACGATCGAGCACCCTGCGTTGGACTTGCTCGTTGAAACCGGCGGGAGCCCAGACGTTAAGGTGGGTGATGCGGTCGGTGACCGGGTCGTTGGCTTCCGCAAACACAAAGGCGTGCTGATGCCCTTTAAGCGGCCGCCCCAGCGCGTCGACGCCCGTGAGGGTGATGTTGTCGTCGGTGCGGCTGGCCAGTGCTTTATGGAGCTTCTCGCACTGGTAAAGCGCGGTGGTCAGGCGCGGGGGTACCTGGCTGGCCACGGCGTAACGCGCCACCGTCGGCGCACCCATCACTTTTGGCGCCTCCACCTTCGGAGGCAGCCAGCTCTTGATGGGCGGTCGCACGATATCCACCCAACGCGAGCCCGGGGGCTGACTCCAGCCCGCCTTCTGCAACACATCGGTCTCGGCGCTGAGCACACCCACCACCGAGGTCGGGAGCGCGTCCTCAATATTCTGACGTTGTTTTTTGGTGAGCTTGGCTTTCTCTGGATCGTCGCCTTTGTCGATCTTCTTCTGACGCTGGACGTCGAGCTCCCGTTGAAGCATCGCCTCGCGGTAGCCCTCGCGCCAGTGACTGAGTTCGTCGGAGGTCAGCGGCATCAGCTGACGTGACGACTCGCTGCCCTGCGGAGCCTCAAAGGCCCCGGCAGGCCCGGCGTTAGGAGCGAAGGTGTCGGGCAGCTCCGACAGACGCTCGATGCTCACCCAGGACTCCGCACGGCCAAGATAGGCGATGCGGGGCAGCAAGGCATCGAGCGCGGCCAGGGCGCTTTGAGAAAGATCGACGTCGGGCCAGTGCGCGATAGCCACCGAATCGGGCTCAACATGGATAACAAACTCAAACCCCTGTTTTGAGGATGGGGAGGAAGTCCGACGAACCTGCCCCATTTTGGGAAGCCGCCAGTGAGGAGGAGTTTTGCTCAGCGCGGCGACAAGCTCACTGAGAGCACGCTCTTCAACCTCGGCGCGAGCGTGTGAGTGCCACACGCTCACGAATGTACGTAGCAGCAGCCAGACCGAGGGCGGCCACTCCAGCTCGCTGTGATTCGCGTCCTGGCCCCAGGGTGTAACAAACACATGTTTTTGTGTGAAATGCAGCGCCAGTATAAGTTGGCTGGTCATCGATCGTCTTAAGGCTGAAGAAATTCAGGGGTGTCGGCCGCATATGGCAGGATCCCCCGTACTCTCCCTCCACGTCGTACCGCGCGCTTAGTTGTGAGGTGAGTAAAAGGGAGATTTACTGGAAAAGCAAAGGTGTATTTCCGTGGGTGACGATCAGCGTTCGGTGCGTCAACGCCTCCTCCAAAACCATTGACGCACGGCACTTCTTAAGGAATCGAGCGTGGTCGTCGGCCAATCACGCGGATTGAAAAACGTTTCTGGACCAAACCGCCCCCCCTACCCCACCACCCACACCACCAACCCCACCGAAATCACCCCATTGATCACCGTCATCGCCCTGCCCTTCCAGCCCTCTCGACCAAACCACGGGGCCTTCACCACCACCGGCAACACCCGCACGCCCAGCCCCACTGTCAGCGCAAGGGCCGCGTACCAGATGGCGATGGGCAGGACCTGCCAGGCGCCGAGCTGGTAGGTGAGGAGGAGGGTGAAGGCGGCGCCCAGGAAGGAGGAGAGGGCATCGACGCGGCCGGCCGGAAGCTGGCGTTGCTGGCGAGCCATAAAGCGCGCCCAGAAGGAGGCGTCGGGATCGGTGGGGGGCTCGACGATGGTTTTGAGGGAGAGGCGATGTTTGAGGGAAAACAACGCGAAGGGGGCCAGCCAGGGGAAGAAGAGCCCGAAGAGCAAGAAGAAGACATTGGGCTCAAGGGGAGGCGGCTCCGGGGTGGGCTCGCGCAGAAGATCGACGGCGAAGCCAGTGCCGTGGGAGGTGTCGGTGAGCAGCACCACGGCGCGGCCGCTCTCGGGGGCCAGGGCGATGAAGGCAAAATAGCCGCCGGTGCGGCCGTTATGCCAGATGATCCTTTCGTTTTTTCCACTGCCTTTCGTTGCTTCCGTGTCTTCGACGTCTTCGGATTCTGGCGGGGTGTCGTTGGATCGAAGGGTTTGGAAAAACCAGCCAAGTCCGACCTCGGGGTTGCCCTCCTCGTCGAGGTGGTGGGGCTCAAGGGTCAGCGCCAGCGGGGGGAAGTCGGCGGCCAGGGCGTTTCGGGCCAGGGCGATAAGATCGGGCAGGGTGGTGCGCAGGCCGCCGGCGGGGTTGTAGGCGTCGAGGTGCCAGGGGCCGGCGGAGGTGTGGTTGGTCCGGTGGCCGGGCACGGTGTGGGGGTGCGCGGCTTCAAAGTCGCTGGCGGTGAGGCCCAGGGGTTGAAGCACGCGGGTGTCGAGGCGGGTCTCATACGTGGCGTCGGGGCTGAGCGTGGGGTCGAGAGAGCTTAAGTCGACGGCTTCGAGGAGGCGGCCCAGCAGCGCGACGCCGAAGTTGGAGTAAGAGTAGGAGCCGCGGGTCTTCAGGTCGTCGGCCTCCAGGGTGCAGAGGGCCTCAAAGAGTTCTTCGCGGGTGGAGCCTGCGTAGGGGTCAGAGAGTTGCAAAAAGCCGCGCAAGAGGCCGCGGCCCGGGGCCTGGCGAGGAAGGCCGGAGGTGTGGGTAGAGAGCTCTTTCAACGTGATGGCGCCGACCTCGGGGGCCAGCTCGCAGCTCCGGGGAAAGAGCTCGGCGATGGGGGTCTCCAGGGTGACCTTCCCGGCCAGCACGGCGTCGGCCAATAGAATGGAACTAAAGACTTTGGTGATGGAGCCGGCCTCAAAGCGGGCGTCGGCGGTGCGCTGGTCGATGCCGACCCTTGCCTCTTCCTCAGATCCGTCGGCGTTGAGCCGCCAGGCCACCGCGCCGCGGGTGTGGCCTTTATCGACGTAGGCCTCCAGCGCGCGTTGCAGGTCGTTGGCGCGGGCGGCGTCGGGGGTCTGGGCCACGAGCGCGGCGGGGAGGATGACAACGCTCAGGGCGATCGCCGCAAGCAGGAGCAGGAGCGCGCGGGTGCGGATGGGGTTGGACACCATGATCAAGACCTGGTCTGGCGAGTATATTATTATGAGGGTGCGGGGAGAGCGCGCCGGGGTGGTGGAGTTGTAGCGTACTCTGGCAAACATAAAAAACCCGCGGGGCCCCCGCGCGTCAGTCGTAAATCACCCTCAACCTCGGACGCAACGCCTCGTTCTCGTGGTTGCGGCCGGCGAAGGTGGCGGCGTCATCGCGGGCGGTGACGCGCAGGCTGATGGACTGCTCCGTCTCGTAGCCCTCGACGACTGTCATAAAGAGCGCATTCGTAGCGAGGGTCACCCGCTCGATCACCTCATCCTCACCGGGGGGCTCCCCCAGGGTGAAGGTGGCCAGGGGTTCACCGGTGGCTTCGGGGCGCGTGGCGTAGGTGACCGAGGATTCGTCCCAGACCTCGGTGGTGAGGGCGTCGAGGGTGAAGGTGGCGTCGCCCCCGAAGTCGGCGGCGTCGATGGCGCTGAGTTCGAGGTGGACGTCGACGATGCGGGCGCCGACGGGGAGCGCTGAGAGATCAAACCGCAGGTAGAACTCCTGGCGGTCGCGGTCGGCTACCAGGCCCTCGTAGTCGCTGAGCGCGCTGTCGGGCCGACGGTTGCTGACGGTGGCGTTGGCGTCGGCGCCGACGGGGAGCTCCTCGCAGTGGCGCAGGGTGACCGCAAGGCCCGGGTGTTTTTCGGCCTCGGGGTGATCGCCGGAGTAAAAGAACGCCCCCTCCTCGTCGCTCTCCAGCTGGAGCGCAAATGCTCCGCCCGCATCGCGCTGCGCATCAATGACGCTGCTTAGACGCGAGGAGCGCAGCTCAACGGGCTGCTCGGCCTCGGGGTCTTCCCAGGCGATGGGACCATCGGCGACGTAGGTGCGAAGGATCTCCGGGCTGTTTTGCAGGTTGAGCTCTTCGCCGCGCCAGTCGGAGCTGACGTGGTGGAGCATCGCCCACAAGAAGCGACGATGCAGCACCTGAGGCATGCCCCTCAAATGCAGTCGGGCGTCGATTAGGGGCAGGTCGGTCGGGAGCGGGTCGAGATCAAATTTAAGGTACGTCGCGTGCCGGCGATGGGCCTCGTAGCCGTAGAACTCCGAGACGATGGGCTCGGGGAAGAAGGATTGCACCACCAGAAAGGGCTCGCTCTCAAAGGTGCGCTCGGGATCGTCTTCGCTGACGAAGGTGTCTTCGAGCAGTGGCAAGGCGTGCACGACCTCGCAGGAGCCGATCAGCCGGCAGCGGGGAGCCTGGCCGCTTTGAGGCAGGCAGGCAAAACGCTCCGGATCGCCGCAGCCGCCGTTGTCGGTGGCGCAGAGGTCGATCGCGGCGCACTGCGCCTCAGCGGGTCCGGTGGGGGTGCAGGCAAAAAACGCCGGGTCGCCGCAGCCGCCGTTGTCCTCAAGGCAGGGGTCGATGGGGGTGCAGGAGAAGCCGTCGCCCTCAAAGCCCGCGTCGCAGACGCAGGTGGGGTCATCGCCCTGGCCGGTGAGGCAGGTGGCGTCGGGGTGGCATGAAGGCAGGCAGGTATCGCGAGAAGCGTCGGCGGCGTCGGCGGCGTCAGGATCGGCATCAACATCGGCGAGGAGGTCGGCGTCAGGCGCAGAACCGACGTCAGCGCGTTGTGCCGAGTCGTCGAGGTTGCAGGCGCCGGCAAAAAGTACGCTCAGCAGGAGGGTAAAAGTCAGACAACGCGAGATGAAGGAGATACGCATAAGACGCATAGAGGAGCTCCAGACCTTAGCGCTAAAGGAATCCGGACCGCGTCGCTCGCCAGGGAAACCTGCGCGCGACCGGGCCGGTCAGGGGGCGGCACCCTCTAGTGCAGTGCGTCGGGGGGATCAAGAGCTCGGGGAGGCGTCTTTTGGGGGCAAGAGGCGCAAACGAGCGTGGCGGTGCGGGCATAAAAAACCCCGAAGCGCCTGCGTCTTCGGGGTCTCAGGTGGTTTAAAGAGCGCCCTTCGAGCGCTCGTTCCGGGGCGTCTGAAAACGCCTGAGAAATGCAACGCCGCTCAGGTGAGGCGTCTTATTCGTAGATCACCGTCAGCCGCGGGCGCCAGTCGGCCTCGGGGTGGTTGCGGCCGGCGAAGGTGGCGGCGTCGCCGCTGGCGGTGACGCGCAGGCTGATGGACTGCTCGGCCTCAAAACGCTCGACCACGGTCTCGAAGAGCGCGGTGGTGTCCAGGGTGACGCGCTGGGCCGGGTCGCGGGTCTCGGAGGTGTCGAGGGTGAAGCTCGCGAGCTCAGCGCCGGCGGCGGCCGGGCGGTTGTCGTAGGTCACCGAGCCTTCGCCCCAGACCTCGGTGGTGAGGTAGTCGAGGGTGAAGGTGGCGTCGCCACCGAAGTCGGCGGCGTCGATGGCCACAAGATCGAGCTGAGCGCCGACGATCTCGGCATCCACCGGGATCTCCGACATGTCGAAACGCACGTAGAACTCGGAGCGGTCGCGGTCAGCCACCAGGCCATCGCCCTCACCCAGAGCCGTGCCGGGCTCGCGGCCGCTGACGGTGGCGTTGGCGTCGGGGAGCAGCACCGGCTGGTTGCACTCGCGCACGGTCAGGGTGAGCCGGGGGTGCTTGTCGCGCTCTTCGTGCTCGCTGGAGTAATAGAAGGTGGTGTAGTCGGGGGCGGTGAGCTTGAGCGAGACCCTTCCCTCCTCACGGAGATCTTGAATCTTTTGGGCCAACTCGGCGCTCTCAGCGGAGACCGCGCGATCGACGGCCTCTCCACCGTACCAGAGGAACCAGTAGCCCAGGCGCTCGGCCAGGGTCTCCGGGGCGTTCTCCCAGCGGAGCTCGGCGGCGCGCCAGTCGTTGCTCACCAGGTTGACGAACGTGTTGCGCGTGCCGCCCCAGGCCATTCCATCAAAGCCCACCACGTCAAGGCGCGCGCCGACGACGGGGAAGCCCTCGGGGAGATCGCGGATGTCGAAGCTCAGGTAGCTCTCATGGCGATCGCGAGCTCTGTACTCGTACACCTGCTCGTAGCTGCGAGCTTTTTCTGGCGGGTTGACCACCAGAAAAGGCTTCTCATCGAAGACGGTGGAGGGGTCGGAGAGGCTGGTGAAGGTGTCTTCGAGCAGCGGAGCGGTGTGCTCGACGTCGCAGGAGGCGACGAACTTGCACAGGGGCGCCTGGCCGCTCAGGGGGATGCACTCGTAACGGGCCGGGTCGCCGCAGCCCCCGTTGTCGGTGGCGCAGAGGTCGATCTCGGAGCATTCGCCCACACCGACCTCGGTGTTGGTGCAGGCAAAAAACTCGGGGTCACCGCAGCCGCCGTTATCTTCGAGGCAGGGGTTGATGGTGGTGCACTCGGCGACGAGCTCTCCGCCCTCATCTTCGACGGCGTCGCATTGCACGGTGTCGGGGTTGCCGCAGCCGCCGTTGTCCTCAAGACAGGGGTTTGTCTCGATGATGGTGCAGCTCAAGCCGTCGCCTTCAAAACCCTCGTCGCAGACGCAGGTGGGGCCGTCGGTGGCTTGAAGGTCGCAGGTGGCGTCGGCGTGGCAGCCCGGCTCGCAGGTAGTAGGGGCGCAGCCCGGCCCAAACCCCTCGTCGCAATAATCGTCGGGCAGGCAGTGGCCCTCGGTGCAGACGAGGCCGTCGCCCTCGCAGGTATCTTCGCAGGTGGCAGCGCAGACCTCTTCGCCTTTCAAACACAGACCGGAGGCGCAGGCATCGTCGGCGGTGCAGGCGTCGCCTGCCGCGGCCAGCTGACTCTCGGGAGCGGCGTCGTCGAGGTTGCAGGCGGAGAGCGCGAGCAGGCAGAAGGAGGCCAGTCCGAGGCGGCGCAGGGAGGTGAACATGAGCAAGAACTCCAGGTAGCGGCAAAAGATGCGCGAGCTTTAAGGCAGCGTGCGCGGGCCGGGTGTGCGTGTTTGAACTGAGGTTTGGTCTATACAAACGCTAACAATGACGCAAGACGCCCTTTGTTTGCGTCGGCGGTTCGGGGTGCTATGGTCGCGTCTGCTCGCCGAGTAACGGCGCTTTATGGAGCCGCCCGGCCCTGACGCATGTGTGAGATACGCTCGATATCCCTTCAGGAGTTGTCTGTGAGATCCCCCGCCACCCTCTTTGTCCTGTCATTGCTGACCACCCTGAGCCTGGCCGCCTGCGGCACCGACGATCCCTCGCCGGTATGCAGCGGCGATGATGTGGATGCCCGCTGCGCAAGCGACGTCGGTGATGATGCGGACGCCGGCGACGAGCTCGACGTGGAGGGTGATGCCGACGTGGACGAGGAGCCCGACGCCACCGAGGAACCCGACGCCACCGAAGAGCCGGATGTCGTCGAAGAACCGGACGTGGACGACGAGCCCGATGTCACCGAAGAGCCCGATGTCACCGAAGAGCCCGACGTGGAGCCCGATGTCAGCGAAGAGCCCGACGCCGACGTGGAGCCCGATGTGGATGAAGACCCCGACGTCGCTCCCGATCCGACGGCGGATAATATCCGCTTCTTGTTGGAATGGACCGATTCGGAGAGCGGGATCGTCTCGGATCTGGACCTCTATTATTGCCAGGATGGCGTGAGCTCGATGGAAGACATCAGCTGCGTCTCCTGGGAGACGCAGATTCGGGGGTGGGGCATCGACGACGAGAGCATCGCGATGATCGTCAACGATGGCCGGGAGTCCGGAGAGATCGAAGAGCTTGAGCACGATATGCCGCTCAACGGGCGCTACCACCTGGGGGTGCAGGCGTATTGGAATGATGGTGGCGGGGCGGAGGTGGGTGAGGTCACGGCGACCCTGAAGGTGCTGGTGGGCGATGTGGAGGTCTACCGCGACACGCGCGTCCTCGAGACCTCGGCGACGATGTGGTACGCGGCGGTGCTGGACTGGCCCGAGCTTCGCAGCGGCAACGGCGCGGGCATCAGCGAGGGGGCGGACTGTGTGAACAGCGCGCAGAACACGTGTGTGGGGGGCGGGCTCTACGACACGATGGTGTATTTCGACTAAACGAAAAGACAGCTCGCGTGATCAAGCAGGGCAATCGCAAAGTCCCACAAGGTTTTTTTATGGAGACCCCACCCAATCCGTAGGGAGGGGTCTTGTGCCCCTCCGGAACTCCCAAGGCGGGGACCCACAAGGGGTCCCCCTACGGTGGCGGGTGGTGGGGACCCACAAGGGGTCCCCCTACGGTGGCGGGTGGTGGGGACCCACAAGGGGTCCCCCTACGGTGGCGGGTGGTGGGGACCCACTTTGCGATTGCCCTGCGTGATCAGACGGCGGCCCCCTTCCGAAGCGCGGGAGGTGGCCGCCGCGTTTGTTGACGGCGCGAGCGAATTTGACAATCGGTGCGTCTCCGTCGAGGGTTAACCTACTGTAACGCAAGGATGGGCGGCGACGTGAGAGCCGCAGCGATGACTGAGAGATGCGGAGCCGAAAGGTGAAGATTAAAGCGTGTGTGGTGATGGGGGTTTTGTGGATGGTGGGCTGTGCGGAGAGCGTCGAGCAGCTCGACCCCTGCGCCGGCAATGCGTTTTCGGCCGAGTGCAGCGAGACGCCCATTCGCGAAGGCGATGGTCCGGACGTCGGGGGCGATGACGAGGACGCCGGGGTGCCGGACGCCGGCAACGATCCCGATCCGGAGCCGGACGCCGGAAACGATCCCGAGCCGGACACCGGCAACGATCCCGAGCCCGACCTGGACACCGGCACCGATCCCGAGCCCGACGTGGGCAGCGATCCCGACACAGGTACGGACCCCGAGCCCGATGCCGGAAGTGATCCGGATACGGGCAGTGATCCGGATACGGGCAGCGATCCGGATACGGGCAGCGATCCGGATACGGGAAGTGATCCGGACACGGGAAGTGATCCGGATACGGGAAGCGATCCGGATACGGGAGGCGATCCGGATACGGGAAGTGATCCGGATACGGGCATCGATCCCGATCTTCCGATGGAGCTGGAGGTAGAGCTTTATTGGACCTACAGCGGGGGCATCGCCCAGCCGGATCTGGATCTGATCTACTGCGAGCAGTCGGCGGGAAGTTTTGATAGCGCAAACTGCGTGAACTACCAGAACGACTGGACCTACTGGGGGAGCTCGGAGGTCTCGCTCTACGACGCGTATAACCCCTATGAGGACGAGATCCTCATTCATAGCGACCCGGAGGCCGGGCGCTACCATGTGGGGGTGTACGCCTCGACCTTTGATGACGGGTGGTACGATGTGCCGGCCTATCTGACGATTCGCGCCGACGGGGTGACGGTGTTCACCAGCTCGCTGACTTTTGACAATTATGATGAGTGGGGGTTCTGGTACGCGGCGATCATCGATCTGCCGCTGACGCAGAGCGGGGGCGGAGTCTATGACGGGCCGCCCTGCTCCGGCGGAGGGTGCTGGTCGTACGGGGTGTACCCTTCATACAGCGTGGGGCTTGCGCCCTGATCAGACCATCGCCGACCTCACCCGCGCGAGAGCAGCGAGGTCGGCGATGGTGCGTTTCAACGTGAATATATTGACCTGATCGACCTGATCGACCTGATCAAAAAGATCAGCGCACGTGTCGGCGGCCGAGAAGGCCGGCGGCGTGCAGGACCATAAAGCCTAAAAGCACCACCGAGATCGCCCAGGGACTTCCCTGGGCGCCTTCGCTCTGGCAGCCGGCGACGCGGGCGTCGGGGGCGTCTGTATCGTCGGGGGCGCCGGCGTCGGGGAGATCGGCGCTGATGATCTCCCCGATGGAGAAGCGGCCGGAGTCGGGAACATCGGTGTCATCGCCGGCGTCGGAGTTGCGGTCGGGTCGGGGCTGGCCGGGGACGTGGGGCTGGGTGCGCTGACCGGGGGTTGTGTCGCCGGCGTCGCCGGTGTCGGCGCTGTAGGGTGCAGACGTATCGCCGGCGTCGGGCAGGTCGGGTGTGGGCGGTGCGGGTTGGGTGGAGCCGGGCGGCAGCGTACCCGGCGGGGCGGTGCCGGGAGGAGGGGTTTGCTGCGCCAGTGGCGCCCTCTCACTAAAAGCGGCGTCGGGGGGGGAGGCCTGAGCTGGCGAGGTGCAGAGGATGGAGACGAGGGCGATGAGGATGGCGCGCGCGCGCAGGTGAGAGCATGCCATGGCGGGTTCCCCCCGAGAGAGTGTTTTTGGAGCTCGACGTGTCAAACAGGCGCCGGCGTCGATGAGCCGGGCGCTTCTCTGAATCTAAACACGGCGAAAGGGGGCGGCTTATCGCGCGATTTCTCTCTGGCTTACTCAGCGGCGGCTTATTCTGCGGCGGCTTACTCGGCGGCGTCGGTGGAAGTGTGGTGGGTGTTGCCGGTCTGGATGTTCCAGAGGGCGGCGTAGTCGCCGCCAAGCGCCACGAGCTCATCGTGGGAGCCCTGCTCGATGATGCGGCCCTGGTCCATGACGATGATGTGGTCGGCGGCGCGCACGGTGGAGAGGCGGTGGGCGATGATGATCATGGTGCGGTCTCTGGCCAGGCGGTTCATGGAGCGCTGGATGGCGGCTTCGGTGGCGTTGTCGACGGCGCTGGTGGCCTCATCGAGGATGAGCACGCGGGGGTCGCGCAGGACGGCGCGGGCAATGGAGATGCGTTGTTTCTGGCCGCCGGAGAGGGTTTCGCCGCGTTCGCCGACGATGGTGTCGTAGCCGTGGGGGAGTTCTTCGATGAAGGGGTGAGCTTCGGCCTGGCGGCTGGCGCGCAGGATGGCGTCGTCGTCGGCGTCGAAGGAGCCGTAGGCGATGTTTTCGCGCACGGTGCCGTGGAAGAGGAAGGTCTGCTGGCTGACCAGGCCGATGGCGCGGCGCAAATCGTCGGTGCGCAGCTCGTGAAGCGGGGTGCCGTCGATGCGCACGGTGCCCTTTGCGGGCTCAAAGAAGCGCATCAGGAGGTTGATGAGGGTGGATTTTCCGGCGCCGGTGGCCCCGACCACGCCCAGGGTGGCGCCGGCGGGGATGCGCAGGTTGAAGTTTTGGAGGATGGGCTCGCGGTCGGGGTAGGCGAACTCGACGTCTTCGAAGACGAGCTCCCCGCGGGCGCCCTCTTTTTCAAAAGGCGTCTGGCCGCTGATGATGGAGATGGGGGTGGCCAGGAGGTTGAGGACGCGGCGAGTCGAGGCCATGGCGCGCTGGTAGAGATCGAAGGTTTTGCCAAGACGCGTCAGGGGCCAGAGCAGGCGCTGGGTGAGAAAGACGAGCACGGAGTAGACGCCCACGGCCAGGGTGCCCTCGATGGCGAGCATGCCGCCGTAGAGGAGCGTGGCGGTAAAGCCCATCACAATCGCCATGCGGATCAGCGGGCTGAAGGCGGCGCTTAAGCTGATGGCGGCGCGGTTGGCCTGGCGGTAGTCGTCGCTTTCCCGGGAGATGCGCCGGGTCTCGTAGTCTTCGGTGGCAAAGGCCTTGATGGTGGCGATGCCGGAGAGGTTGTTGGCGAGCTGGCCGTTCAAACTTGCGACCTGCTCGCGGACCTTCGCGTAGCGGGGCGCCAGCATGCGCTGAAATTTGAAGGATCCCCAGATGATGAGGGGGACGGGCAGCATGGCCATCCAGGCGACCTGGGGGGCCAGGATGAAGAAGGTGGTGACGATGACGATGGCGGTGGTGGCGACCTGCAGGATGTCGTCGGCGCCGGTGTCGAGAAAGCGCTCGAGCTGGTTGATGTCGTCGTTGAGGATGGCCATCAGTCCGCCGGTGGACTGCTCGTGGAAGTAGGCCATCTCCAGGTTCTGGATGTGGTTGTAGGCGTCCTGGCGAAGGTCGTGCTCGATGGTCTGGGCGAGGTTACGCCAGAGCCATTCCTGGAGGTATTGGAAGGCGCTCTCCAGGCCCCAGATGAGGACGGTGAGCACGGAGAGGGCGATGAGCTGGTGGGTGACATCGACGATGCCCAACGAGGCCACCAGGGAGTCTTCCTGCTCGACGACCACGTCGATGGCCGCGCCGATAAGCGCGGGCGGGGCCAGGTCGAAGATCTTGTTGAGCACCGAGGAGGTGGCCGCCGCCCAGACGCGTTTTTTATGGGGTTTTGCGTAATGGAGCAGGCGTTTGAAGGGGTGTTCCGACTCGGGGGAGAGGCGTTGGGGGTCGACGTCGGGGGCGCTCATAGGATCTCGGGTGCTGCGGAGAAGGTGATACGGAGGCTCTGGCGAGGAGGTGGGGCTCGCTGAGATTTAATCGTTAAAAAAATTAGAGGATAGGGCCGCGCTCGATGATGTGGGCGCCCAGGCCGTTGACCGGGGAGTGGAAGGCGCGGGCGTTGACGCCAGCCTGCTTCAGTGCGTTGAGCATGGCCTCGGCGATCTGGCCTTTGCGGGCGCGGAAGTCGTGGAGCGCAAAGAGGGCCGGGCCTGCCCCGGAGATGGAGACGCCCAGGGCGCCGGCGTCCAATGCGGCCTGTTTGACCTCGGCAAATCCCGGGATGGTGGGGGCGCGCTGGGGCTCGACGACAAGGTCGTGAAGCGAGCGGGTGATGAGATCGCGGTCGTCGCGGAAGCAGCCGGTGATGAAGCCGGCCAGGTTTGCGGACTGGGCGACGTGGGCCTTGAGCGGCAGCGTCTCGCTGAGCTGGGCGCGGGAGAGGCGCACATCGACGGCGAGTTCGGGCACGACGACCACGGCGCCAAAATCGTGGGGGACGGGGATGCGCACGACATCGAAGGGGTCCATCGAGCGCACGAGGATGAGTCCGCCGAGCATGGACGGGGCGACGTTATCGCCGTGGGGTTGGCCGGCGGCCAGGGTTTCGCCCAGGAGCGCGTATTTGAAACGCTCGGGGAGCGAGAGAGGCGTGTCGAGCACGGCGCTTGCGGCCACGACTGCGGCCACCGCGCTGGTGGCCGCGCCGCCCAGGCCGCGGGAGATGGGGACGCCTTTAAAGACGCGGACCTCCAGGCCGAAGTCGAGTTTTTTGTCGAGGGCCATCTGCACCAGGCCGGCGGTGGCGGTGTTGGCCTCGGCGTCGGTGGGAAGGTCCTGGATGAGGGCGTCGTCGCCGCTGATCTCCACCAGGTGCACGCCGGGCTTGTCGACGCGCTCGACGCGCACGCGGTCGGAGAGGCCGGTGGCGCCGTCGATCTCACTCAAGCTGAAGCCGAGGATGTCAAAGCCCACCGCGACGTTGGCGATGGTGGCCGGGGCGACGGCGGTGGCGTGCTTAAGGCGTTGGTCGAGCATCGAAGATCCTTTTTTACGACGTTTTCGATGTGTTCGATGTGTTCGTTTTTCAACGAAGGCAAACCATCGAAGGTCAGGAGGCCCCGGAGGGGGGCGATATTTAAGGCAGTATCTACGGGAAGTTCAGAATGGCGAGGCGCCACTAACTGAAACGATTAGAAGCGGTAGCGGATGCCGAGGTCGGAGCTTGCGGGGAGGTTGAGCAGATCGTCTTCGACGGGGCTGAGGTAGTAGCCGACCGAAGCGTTGAGGGTGAGCCAGAGGGAGCGGGTCAGGCGCAGGGAGATGCGGGGGTTGAGGTGGGCGCCGAGCAGCGGGGCGCCCATCTCGTAGGTGCGGGTGCCCAGCTCTCCGGGGCAGAGGGTGTCGGGGGCGGGGATGCAGCTTTTGTCGGTGAAGACGCGGATTTTTGAGAGGCTGGCGAACTCGAAGTTGGCGGCGATGCCCAGCTCCAGGGGGCCGAGCTCCCAGGCCAGGCGGCCACCGAGCCAGGAGCGCAGGGTGGTGAAGTCGTCGCGTAAGAGCCCGTTGTAGTCGCGCAGGGAGTTGAGGAGCTGGAGGCCGGCGACGAGCTGGAACTCGCGGGTGAGCGCGTAGCTAAAGCCTAAGCCGACGCCGATGTTGCCAAAGGGGCTCTGCAGCGGGGGGGCGACGCTCAAAAACGAGGCGTAGGCCATGCCCAGCTCCAGGCCCAGGCGGCCCTGGCCGCGGCTGGCCATGAGATCGTCGGCGCCGTTGGCCAGGGGCTCATCGTCGGGCAAAAGCACGCAGGCGGCCAGGCGGCTGGCCAGGCGGTTGGCGGCGTTCTGCAGAAGCGTCGGCTCCAGGCTGGTCAGGCGAAGGGACTCCGGGGGCAGGAAGGTCTCGGCGGAGGCGTCGTAGAGAAAGGCGATGACGGTAAAATCATCCTGCGAAGACGCAGCGGTCTGGGAGGGGCGCTCCGCGCCGCGGGCGGCTTCATCCCCGGGGGTGGGCAGCGCGAAGGTGTAGAGGAGGTAGTCGGCCTGCAAAAGCTCGGCGCTGCGGGCGGCCTCCTCGATGGAGGGGCCGCCGGTGGAGAGCTCGCGAAAGAGGGTGTCGCGGGCGCTGCGGTAGTACTGGACGATGAAGTCGGGGTAGTAGCCCGGGAGGATGCGCCGGGAGGGGTCGAGGAGGATCATCTCCTGCATCAGCTCTAAGGGGCGCACCACGTTGGTGCCGTCTTCCAGGTAGCTGAGCGCGAGGAAAAGCAGGGTGTGGGCGATCTCTTCGGGGGCGATGCGATCGTGGTCGATGGCGCGGTAGTTCTGCAGCGCGCGCTCCAGGTGCGCGATGGCGTCGTCGGCCTGGAGGCGCTTAAAGGCCTCTTCGCCCATCTCGGCCCACTGGCGGGCCAGGGCCAGGGTGCCCTCGTAGAGGGGCTCGGAGGTGATGGAGGTGGAGAGGGCGTCGGAGGCGACGAGCTCGAAGTTATCGCCGGGCAGAAAGTAGCGCCGGGCGCCGAGCTCCAGGCTGTGGTGGAGCGCAAAGGCGCGCTCCTCGTCGAGAGTGTCGAGCTGGCCTGTGGCGACAAAGGCGCGGGCGTCGGGGGCGATGGCCAGGCGCGGGGGCAGCTCGGCCCCGGGCTCCGGCGCGCTCTGGGCGGCGGCCTCGGAGCAGAGAGAGGCAAAACTCAGGCAGAAGGCCCACGACGCCAGCGCCCGGGCTACCGCGGGCGTTCGCCGCGACCGGGATGTGGGGGTCGTGGTCGACGGGGGCATCGCGACTCAGTTGTAGAAGAAGAGGCGAGGAAGGAGGACCTCGCGGGCCTCGAGGAAATCGGTGGTGAGCAGGAGGTCGACGGCGTTGGACACGATCCCCGGCCGGGGCCGGGGGGGGAGTCTGAGGGCGACGACTTCATCGTTATAGAAGAAGACCTGCGCGATGTAAAAGTGTTGGTTGGGGTTGGCCTCATCGAGGCCTTCGATGCGGGCGCGCAGCTCGTCGTCGAGCTGGTCGAGGGAGCCCTCGACAAAGAAGATCGCCTGGCCCCAGCCGTTGGTCAGGATGCCCTCGGGGGCGTCTTCGACGACGCCGTTTTGCAGGCTGGTGGCGATGAGGGGTTCTTCGCTGATGTTCCAGGCAAAGCGGTCGTCGCTCTCGGAGTCGTCGATGACCACCGGGTGGGCCAGGCCAAAGCGGGTGGAGCCGCTCCTGGCGAGGATGCGATCGGGGGGTGGGGGCACGCTTAAGCGCAGGTCGCCGGCGATGACGTTATCGCCGGGGATGAACTGGGCGCCGGGGCTCAGGCGCACCGAGGGTTCGGTGCGGTTGATGGCGACAAAGACGATGGCGCCGTTGGTATTGACGGCCTCCACTCCCACCCAGAGCAGGCTGAAGACGGGGTGGCGCAGGGTGTAGGTCTCGGGGGGAAAGGCGTTGGGGGCGCCGGCGCCAAAGCGCGCGCGCAGGATGAGGTCGTCGATGGTCTGGCAGGCGGCGTTGGGGAGCTCGGAGGAAGCCTCCATCAGCAGGGGAGCGGGGGAGGTCTCATCGTCGCGCTGGACGAGAAGCTGGAGGCGATCCTGGTCGTCGAAGCGGCCGCTCAAGCTTAAGCCTGCATGGCGAGCGGTGGGGAGCAGGCGCAGATCGAAGGCGCGCTCGGCCTTATCGAAGGGGGCGGGCTGGGTCCAGGCGCAGCGGGACTGGTTTTCGGGGGCGTAGGCGTCTTCGCGGGCGCTGGCGCTGGCGAGCTCATAAAAACGCACGATGGCGCGCACGTCGTCGCCGAAGCGAAAGAGGTCGACGGCCAGGGCCTCGTCGTCAAGCTCGGTGATGAGCGTCTGGCGGTAGTGGCCGCTTAAGTCATCTTCGAAGGTGGGGCAGGCGCTTAAGCTCAGGGTGGCCAGGCCAAGCAGGAGCATGGCGAGGCGCCGAAGACGCCGGGGGCGCCGGGGGCGTTGAGGGTGCCGACCAGGTTTTGAGACGAGCGCGCGCATGGTACAGCCTCACCAAAACGGGAGGGTCCGCGAGATGGGGACCTGTGGGGCAGTATAGGCCACGATGGCGCGAAGGCCAAAGGGTGTAGGTGCGGGTGCGCGCCACGCGGCGCTGCGGGCCTGTGGGGCGGTGGGGGCGCGCTCCGGGGGTGGAGCAGCGCTTGACCAGATCGTGCCGGGGCCGGCATCGGGCAAAAGGCCGGCCCGGGGAGGATGGGGCTTGAAACACGGTGGGGAGGTCGATAAAGAGCGCCTGAAGCGGGCGACGGCAAAGATCTTGCACAGTCATGATCATGCGTCGCTCGCCCCGGCCGAATGTCGGCGCGCTCACTGGCGCACCACCGAGATCTTGTGAGCAGCCGCCCGGTGCACTACGCTTCTTTGCGTGGAGATCCCCCCGATGATGACCTCAATGACATCTTTAAAGACCTGGCTTGGACGCACAGCGCTTGTGGGGGCGCTGAGCATCGGCGCGCTCAGCGTGGGCGCGACCGGCTGCGGCGAAAGTTTTAATGAGAGCGCCGGAGCCGACCCAATCTTTGATGCCGACAACGAGCCGGGAGAGCCGGTGCCCTCGCTGGGAGAGGCCGAGCAGGCCTTGATGGCCCACGATGTGGCCGGGGCGCGGGCGATGTACCAGCAGCGCCTGGAGGTCGACCCGAGCGATGGGGAGGCGGCTGCGGGGCGAGCGATGTGCGATCTTTTGCTGGTGCCGGGGATGCCCGAGGTGGGGCGGCTGCTCACCGAGTCGCTGGGGGCCGCAGAGCCGCTTGCCGCCGCCGAGGTTCTTTACGGCGATGAAGGGCTTTTGTACTGGGCCAGCCGCGGGGCGCGCTGGGCCGACGACGGGCAGTACCTGGGGATCCGCAGCCTGCTTGCGCCCGAGCTCCCCTGGGAGCTTGAGGAGCTGGAGTCGATCACGCGTTTTGTCGAGGGGCTCAACGAGCCGGGCGACACGCTGGCGCGCCACCTTGTGAGCATCGCCAACGCCCTCGGCGGGCTGGACGCGCAGCTGCAGGTGGCCATCGACGATCCGGATTTTGTGCGTTTTTATGTGCCCGGGGAGGTCTTTCACGATCCCTCGCTGAGCCTGACGCTGGGGCGCGCGGAGCTGGCCACGATTCAGGCCGCGCTGCAGGTGGTGCGCGCGGCGCTCTACGCCGTCTCGGCCTACGAGCATAGCTGGACGCTGGACGGGGCGTTCGGGGCGTGGCGCCAGGACGTAAACCTCGATGATGAGCGCTACGTGGCGGGCTACACCCCGACCGACTACACGGTGAGCTACCTCGACGCGCGGCTCTTTCGTCGCGTGGCGCAGCCCGACCGGCTGCAGGCCTCGCGCACCGCGCTCAGAGACGCCCTCTCCCGGGCCCGCGACGCCCTGCGCATGGGTCTGACCAGCGAGGTGCAGACGACCCTGCAGTGGGAGCAGCCCACCGTGGAGAATATCCAGCGCATCGACGAGCTCTTCAGCGCGCTGGCCGGCGCGCTCTACGAGCCGACCGCCCTGCCCTACAGCGAGCCGGCGGTACACCTGAACCTCTCGAGCTTCTTTGAAGGCGGGCGCACGCTGCCGGCGGAGGTTCCCTGGATGGTGCGCACCGAAGATCCCGCGCGCATCGACGAGGGCATGGGCGTGAGCGAGGAGAACTTCCTCTGGAAGACCAACCCGGAGGCCATCGACCTGGTGTTCCAGCAGGGGGTGGTCGAGGGTGTGAGCTCTGAGGAGAGCGTCAACGTCGATCTTGGGGAGGGCGGCCTGGGCGGCTTTATCGACGCGCTGGCCGGCGCCTACGTCGATGCGGTGCAGGACGTCTACTTCACCACCCGCTAAGGGTGCATCCAGCTCCCCGGCCGTCGCTGCGATCAGGGCGCGGCATGGAGGGAGCTCTGCGGGCTCGATTGAGACGATGTGGCAATACCCCGGCGCCCTCCTGTGTTACGATGGGTGTGTGCGCTGGTTGAACTTTGCCCGAGGATCGATGTGACGTCTCGACCCGACCCCACTCCCCGCTTTCGATTATTAAAACGCCCGATGCTCGTGGGGGCGCTCAGCCTGATGGCGCTTGGACTTCTGAGCGGCTCAAGCTGCAGCGCCAACTCGTCGAGCGAGGCGCAGGTGCGCCCGCGTTATGTGCTCGGCCAGGCGCAGAGCGCCCAGGTCGCCTCGGAGCGTGATGCGTTTGAGCGCCCCAGCCTCGAGGAGATCCCGATTCGGGAGGCCCAGCCCGAGGTTCAGCTGAGCGAGGAGGAGTGGCGCGAGCGGCTCACCCCGGCGCAGTACCGGGTGTTGCGCGAAGAGGGCACCGAGCGGGCGGGCAGCGGGGAGCTTCTGCACGTCAAAGAAGACGGGACCTTTGTATGCGCGGGCTGCGGCCAGGCGCTCTTCTCCTCGGAGCATAAGTACGACTCGCGCACGGGCTGGCCGAGCTTTTATGCGCCCATCTCCGAAGAAGCGGTGGGCACGAAGATGGACACCCGCCACGGGATGCGCCGCGTGGAGGTGCATTGCAGCCGCTGCGGCGGGCACCTGGGGCATATTTTTCCCGATGGGCCGGCTCCCACCGGGCTGCGCTACTGCGTAAACTCGGTGTCGATGGGCTTTACGCCGGCCGATGGGACTCCCGTCGAAGTGCCCCCCACCGAAGAAGCTCCCTCCGAAGACGCCCCCGCGACGCGCTGACCCCTCGGCGTCGGATTCGCAATGATCCGGGGAGGTCGGCCGCGCGGAGGGGAGCGGGGTTTAAGTACGCCAACCTCGTAATTTTACAGCTGAATTGACATTCTCCACCCCTTTCTCCAAGGTGATCCCGTCTGGGCGCGCACCCCGTGCCTGCGGAAATCCCCTAACATTACGGTGGAGTACATCATGTTTCATCACGCGACCTCTGGCCTGCGCGCCCTGGCTGCGGGCGTCATTGCCCTCGGACTTGTCGCCTGCGGATCCGACGCCGACGTCAACGAGCCTCAAGCCACAGAGGGTGCCATCGTGGGGATGGTCTCCTTAAGTGACGGCGAAGCCCCGGAGGGGGTGCTCGTGGAGACGGGCGCCCGGTCGACGACCACCGCCGAAGATGGCTCCTTTCGTTTTGAAGACGTGAGCGCCGGCGCGGTGCTGGTGAGCGCGAGCCTGGAGGGCTACCGCCCGGCGGAGGCCTTCATCACCGTGATCGCCGGCCAGGATAACGCCGTGCAGCTGGTGCTCGAGCCCCGCTCGGCCGGCCCGCAGATCGTAAGCCTGAGCGCCGATGTGAGCGCGCTTGCTCCCGGAGAGCAGACGGGCGTGCGCGTAGAGGCCATCGACCCGGAAGGCGGCCAGCTTGACGTGAGCTGGAGCGCCACCGGCGGCTTTGAGGTGGAGGCCGACGCCGAAGATCCCTTCTCGGCCACGCTGATCGCCCCCGAAGAAGCCGGCGCCGCTGGCGAGGTTGTGGTCACGGTGACCGACAGCGCGGATCGCCAGGCCGAAGAGCGCCTGAGTGTGAGCACCGTGGGCAACGCCGCGCCGCAGATCGCCTCGATCAGCGCGGATACCCCGGTGGTGGCGCGCGGTGGGCAGGTCAGCTTAAGCGTCGCGGCCAGCGACGCCGAGGGCGGCGCGCTCACCTACGCCTGGAGCGCCCCCGAAGGGTGGGAGCTCGACGCCACCGACCAGGCCACCGTGGTGGCCACCGCCCCCGATGCTCCCGGCGAAGTCGGCAGCTTTTCGGTGGTGGTCAGCGATGACCAGGGCGCCGAAGCCAGCGCCCAGCTCAGCGTGAGCACCGCTCAGAACCAGGCCCCCCGCATTCAGTCGGCCACCGCCCTTCCCGCCGAAGTCCTCCCGGGCGCCACCCTCGATCTTCAGGCCACGGCGGCCGACGCCGATGGTGACGCGCTCCTCTACGAGTGGCTCGTGCCCGAAGGCTGGGAGGTCTCCAGCGTGGTCGGCGCCCAGACCACCCTGACCGCCCCCGAAGCCTACGGCGTCTCGGGTCGCATCACGCTGATCGTCAGCGATGACTTTGGCGCCAGCGACCAGACCGAGCTCGTCGTCAGCACGCTGACCAACCAGGGACCGACCATCTCCAGCCTCATCACCACACGTCCGGTCGCCAACCCCGGCGAGCTGGTGTTTCTGGAGGCGATCGCCTCGCACCCCTATGAGGAGGAGCTGACCTACAGCTGGGAGGCCACCGGCGGATTCAGCGTCATCACCGAGAACCGCCCGGTGAATGAGCCCGCGCTGCGCGCCCCGGACCAGGAGAGCGCCATCGGCACCGTGCGCCTGACCGTCAGCGACTCGGCCGGCGTCACCGCTGAAGCGGCGCTCGTGGTGCAGACCCGCACCTATGCTGCGCCCATCATCAACAGCATCACCGCTATCTCTCCTGCGGATCTCGGAGACAGCGCGCTGGTCTCCGTCTCGGCCCGCGACCCGGAGGGCGGTGATTTGAGCTACGCCTGGACCACCACCAGCGAGAGCGTCGTGATCCTCTCACCCGACGCTCGCACCACCGAGATCCTCGGCGGCAACCCCGATGAAGTCGTTGTCATGACCGTCGAAGTCACCAACTCGGTGGGCAAGACCACCCGCGGGGAGACACGTATCCGTATCCCCGGCATCTAACCTTTTTCATACCTCCCCTCTCCCACGCCACAGGCGCGTGACGAGATCGAAGCCCGCAGCGCCATCAAAGCGCTGCGGGTTTTTTCATGCCCTTCATCCCAACCCTCCCGGGCGCGATCGATTCTCAGGTTGATGCTCGCCAGCCTCTTGACTGCATTTGCACAAACAGAAATGTAAAGTTACGTTACAAGAGTTCCACCCCGCATCACCGCTGCCCCCTACCCGAACGTCCGGTCGCCCAACGCCCGGCGTTCCTTCTTGATAAGGAGCGTCACCATGCACGTCGTACGCCTGCATTGGACATTGTGGCCGGTCACGAGCTTGCTCGTCGTCGGCGTTGGCCTGGGGTGCGGAGCCCCGGATGACACCCCTGGCGAGTTGCAGTCGCCGCCGACCGGTACCATCGTCGGGCAGGTCACGCTGGACGACAGCGCCGACGCCTCCGGGGTGCGCGTGGAGGTGGGCGCAGCGCACGCGCTCACCGAAGCCGACGGCAGCTTCAGCTTCACCGTGGCCACCGGCAACCGCCTGGTCGTGGCGTCGCTGGAGGGTTATGAGCCGCAGCAGCAGGAGGTCGAGGTCGTCGAAGATGAGGAGGTCGAGGTCAGCCTGATCCTCTCGCGCGTCAACGCCGCGCCCGAGATCCTCGAGTTCAGCGCCGAGCGCGACGTGCTCCTCCCCGGGGAGTCGGTGATGGTGGAGGTCGACGCCGTCGACGCCAACGGCGACGCGCTCAGCTACGCCTGGGAAGCCTCCGAAGGCTTTGTGGTCGACGCCGGCGATGCCTCCGGCGCGGCGGTGAGCGTGATGGCCCCGGAGGGCTTTGGCGTCAGCGGCGAACTTCGCGTGGTGGTCAGCGACGGGCGCGGCGGTGAGTCGAGCGCGGCGCTGAGTTTGAGCACGCGCACCAACGCCGCCCCAATCATTTTGAGCATGTCGGCCGATCCCGCCTCACTGGCCCCCGGCGGCGAGTCGATGGTGCGCGTGGTGGCCGAAGACGCGGATGAGGACGCTCTGACGGTGGCCTTCAGCGCCCCCGAAGGCTGGGTGCTGAGCGTCGACGAGAACGATCCTTTTGCCGTGCAGGTCAGCGCCCCGGACCAGCCCTCGGCCAGCGCGGCGGTGGTGGCCGTGGTCCGCGATCCTTTCGGCGCTGAAGCCACGCAAGAACTTAACCTGAGCACCGCTGCCAACAACGGCCCGCGGGTGCGCAGCCTGGTCGCCGTGCCCGCGCGTGTGGCCCCCGGCGCCACCCTGGAGCTCGTCGCCAGCGCAGTCGACGCCGATGGCTGGGATGAAGACCTCCTCTACGAATGGATGCTCCCCGAAGGCTGGGAGAGCGACACCATCATCGGCCCCACCATCGAGGTGGTTGCCCCGCAGGTCTACGGCGCCTCGGCGCGCGTGGAGCTGATTGTGAGCGACCGCTACGGCGTCGAAGATCGCGCCGAGATCGTGGTGAGCACCGAGGCCAATGAAGGCCCGCGCATCACCTCGCTCATCGTCACCCCACCGGTGGCCGAGCCGGGCGAACTTCTGGAGGTTGAGGCCAGCGCGTCGCACCGCTTCGAAGACGCCGCCTCCTTGACCTACGCCTGGGAGGCCCCCGAAGGTTGGGAGGTCATCACGGCCAGCCGCCCCGTCGGCCAACCTCTCTTGCGTGCACCGCAGGCCGAAGGCGTCAGCGGCGCGCTCACCCTCACCGTCACCGACGCCGCTGGCGCCAGCACCAGCGCTCAGACCACCGTGCAGACCCGCACCCTGGGAGCTCCGCTGATCACCTCCATCAACACCGATCTCTCCAGCCTCATCCCCTCCTCCACCACTCGCCTCTCCGTCATCGCCAGCGACCCGGAAGGCGGTGACTTGAGCTACGCCTGGAGCGGCCCGGCGGGTTGGCAGATCGACGACGCGAGCCTGCGCCGCCCCACCATCACCGCGCCGGCTGGCTACCAGCAGTCGGCGACCTTCCGCGTGGATGTGAGCAATGAGGCCGGCAAGAGCGCGCGCGCCGAGATCATCGTATCGACCATGGCCAACCCCGGCCCGAGCATCGCGCTGGCCTCGGCCCAGCCCGACCAGGTGGTGCGCGGCGGGGAGATCGAACTTTCGGTCGACGCCTCCCACCCCCACGCCCTGGAGCTGAGCTACGCCTGGTCGGTACCCGCCGGCTGGACCCTCTTAACCGAAGGCCACCCGGCCAACTCGCCGCACCTGCAAGCCCCGGCGACCTCTGGCGAGTCGGGCCAGGTGGTGGTCACGGTAAGCGACAGCGCCGGCGGCGAAGCGTCGTATGCCATCGGCGTGCACACGCTGCGCAACCAGGCCCCGGCCATCGCCGAGCTCGTCGTCGCGACCTCACTCGTCGCCCCGGGAGATGTTGTGGAAGCCTCCGTGGTCGCCACCGACGCCGACGCTGACGCGCTGACCTACAGCTGGAGCATCCCCGCAGGCTGGACGATCATCGAGGGCCAGGACGCCGCGTCGGTGCGCGTGCAAACCCCCGAGCAGTACGACGTCTTTGAGCAGCTCACCGTCACCGTCTCCGACGGTCAGGCGCAGAGCTCGGCCAGCGCCACCATCGGCACCCGCTCCAACCGCGCCCCGCAGGTCAACGCCTTCTACGCCGACCGCATCATCGCGCAGGCCGGCGAGTCGATTGCGCTGACCATTGACGCCGAAGATCCCGACGGCGACGACTTCATGGTCGTCTGGGAGAGCAGCGATCCGAACTTCCTGGTCGGCACCACCGCGCCGGGCCAGGGAATGGTGCAGACCTCGTCGGTGCGCGACGCCTCAAGCCTCATCACCGCGCGCCTGGAAGATGCGCACGGCGCGACCACCTCGGTGAGCCTGCGTGTGTCCACCTACCCCAACCGCGCCCCGCAGATCGTGCAGGTGCGCGCCCCGGCCTCCATCCTCCCCGGCGAGCCGGCCGAGGTGCAGCTGAGCATCGAAGACGCCGACGGCGACGCCACCTCGGTGGCCTGGTCGGTCGACCACGCCGCCGCCTCACTGAGCCCCTCCGGCGACGCGGCCACCTTAAGCGCGCTCAACATCGGCGAAGCCTACACCGCCACGATCAGCTATGAGGTCAGCGACGGTCAGGGCGCGCTGAGCACGGGTTCTGTGGCCATCCAGGTGCGCGAGGGCGGCCAGCCCGCGGCCTTCAGCTTCGTTGACGCCAGCGTGCCAGCCGACGCCGAGATCACCTCCGACGCCGTGGTCGCCGCGGGCTTTGAGGGCCGGGTCGTCGCCACGGTCAGCGGCCCCTGCGGGCTGCTCGTCGACGGCGGCCCGGCCACCTCCAGCGCTCTGGTTGAAGCCGGGCAGTCGCTTCAGCTTTATTACCCCGGCGGCCCGGTCGGCGCCGTCAGCTGCCAGCTGAGCCTGGCCGCGACCAGCGCCTCCTGGGACCTCACCATCTTTGAACCCCTGCCGCTGGTCTTCGACACCTGCAACACCTCCGGGCGTTTTGGCCCCGAGCAGGCCGCCTGCGACACGACCTACGCCGACGCCAACATCTACGCCCCGCGCAGCGTCACGGTGGCCGCCGGCATGCAGCGCTGGAGCGTGCCCACCTCCGGCACCTACCGCATCGAAGCACTGGGCGCGGCCAGCGGCGGCGCCAACGCCGACCACCAGAGCCGCGGCGCCCGCATCCAGGCCGAGTTTGAGCTGGAGGCTGGCGAAGAGCTCGTCATTGCCGTCGGCCAGATGGGCGGCATCGCCTCGTCGGGCTACGAATGGGGCGGGGGCGGCGGCACCTTCGTCGTGCTCAACGATGAGCCGCTGCTCGTCGCCGGCGGCGGCGGAAGCCCGGGAGGTTGCAGCGTGTATACCGGGGGCAACGCGCTTGGCATCGGCGGCCAGACCACCCCGGAGGGCAGCGCCGGCAACGGCGGCGGCCCGGCCGGCGGCACCAACGGAAACGGCGGCGCAGCCACCACCAACAGCTACCCCGGCGGCGCCGGCGGCGGCTTCTACTCCCACGGCCAGAGCGGCACACGCACCTTCACCGGCGGCTGCTCGCCCAGCGTCACCGCCTCGGCCGGCGTGGAGTATCTGCCCCTTGAACTCGACCCTGACCGCACCCAGGGCGGCGGAAGCTTCGTGAGCGGCGCCTTCGGCGCGCGCGGCTGCTACACCCCTGAAAACGGCTTCGGCGGCTTCGGCGGGGGCGGCGGTGCCGGCGGTTGCGGCGGCGCCGGCGGCGGGGGCTACTCCGGCGGGGGCGGCGGCACCAGCGACAACTACGGCGGCGGGGGCGGCGGCTCGTTCAGCGCCGGCGCATCTACCGTGAGTGAGGCCGCGTTCAACCTCGGCCACGGCAAGGTCTCCATCGAGCGCGTCAACTAAGCCTCAACGCTCAGCTCTGAAGCCACAAAAAAGCCGCCGCACCCTCGGGCGCGGCGGCTTTTTCATGTCTCACAACGTTTTTTATCGGCCCATCAACGCGCCGGCGAGCTCGCCGCGCCGTTGAACACAATATCGCCAAAATCGTGCAGCTCATCGGCCACGCCTGTCGCGGGGTTGATGCGCAACAACTTCCCCTCGCCAGTGGTGCCAAACAAGATCCCCCACGCCGCCGTCAAACCGTAGATGTCGGCGTGGCCGGTGCGACCGCGCAGGCTTCCCTCGCCGGTGTCGCCGTTGAGCCACACCAGCTCATCGTCCTGACTGAAGCCGCGCGGCGCGCTGCTCATGAGGATCGTGTTTCCCTTATCGATGACGCAGTCGCCGCTGGAGCTAAAGCCCCCGCCGGTCTCACCGACCAGCGCCACCGCCCCGCTCTCCAGGTCCACGGTGTAGAGCTCATCGTAGGAGGTCAGATAGCCCTGTCCGCCGGTGTCGATACATAAACCGTTGGGGTTGGCCAGGCCGGAGAGCGGCTCCATCAACTCCCAGCTCTCGGCGCTGGCGTCGAAGCGGTAAAGCCCCTCGGGCGTGATGCCAAAGAGCCGGCCGTCGGGGTGAGTGTCAATATCAAAAAGCCCCTCGGGCACCGAACGCACCTCCTCGATCGTCAGCCGGAAGGGGTCGATCAGGTAAAGCATCGAGGCCGAGTGGGCGTAAAACTGGCAGACCGCCTCGGACTGAAGGTCCATATCCAGCGCGCAGGTGTCTTCGTCCCCACCCGCGTCCGCATCCTCGCCGGCGTCGGGGAGGTTGCCGGCGTCGTCCCCACCCGCGTCCGCATCTTCGCCGGCATCTGCGCCGGGGCCGCTGCGCACATCTTCCACACAGCGCCCGCTCACCGGGTTGAGCCGCTCTCCCGGATCGCAGCTCTGCCCCTCGACCTCATCGCTGCCGCACCCACCCAGCGCGATGACGATCGCTCCCAACACACACAGCGCCCCCGACGCGCTCCAACCACCGCGAGGCAGGTGCATCTTCTCTCCCTTAGCTTCCTGACGTGTCATGAGTGTAACGATCTCGTCTCCTACATTTCAACAGATGTTCACACACCGCCACACAGATGTCACGAAAGTCCACAAAACGCGCCCACTTAGGGCGTGTTACACGTTGTAGACCGCGTCATCCCGCCATCAAGATCATCGCCACACCCACACACATCACCGCCGCGCCCACCAGCCGACGCGTGATATTGCGCTCGCCAAAGAAGAAGTATCCGGCGGCGATCGCCGCACTCACCCCCACCGCGCGTTTGACCGTCTCCACATAGGCCACGTCGATAAAGGCGTAGGCGCTCAGCTGAAAGGCCATCGCGCCCACGGCGAAGAAGCCCCCCAGGGCCAGCCAGCGCGGCGTGGACTTAAACTCGGTGATCAGCGGACCAAAGCTCCCGTCGCGCACGCGCCGGCTCAGCGCGAAGATCGTGCCCACCCCGCCGGCCAGCACCATCGTATGCCAGATGGGGCTGGTCATATCGGCCGCGCTCTTATCGAGGATCGGGGTGATGCTCCAGATCATCGCCACGATCAGCATGAAGGCGCTGCCCCGCTCGGTCCACAGGGCCTTTAAGGGCGCCAGCGGGCCGTCTTCTTTGTTGCCCGGGTTCATAAAGAAGGCGCCCACACACACGATCGCGATTCCCGCCCAGCCGTAACCCGAGGGCACCTGCCCCAGAAAGATCAGGCCGGTGATCGCCGTAAACACCGGTGTAAACGCCAGATAAGGCGTCGTCAGGCTTAAGGGAGAGATCTGCACCGCGCGCAAAAACAAAAAGTTCGCCGCCAGGTTCATCAGCACCGACACCGAGGTCGGCAGCAGATACGCGAGCGGCACCTGCGGATACCCCGCCAGCAACGACTCCCCGAGCGCCCCCTCCACCTGGGTGAGGCTGCCGGCGAGTAGCACGGGGTTGATGTAGACCAGGTGCAAAAGCATCAGGCCGGCGACGGCGCCGGTGGCGCTCATCTTCACGCCCAGCTTCTTGCGGGAGATATCCAGCACCGCCCAGCAGCTCGCTGAGGCCAGCGCCAGCACAAACCCGAGGGTAAACGCGCTCGACATCGTGGGGTCCTACGTCTCAAGCGAAGGCTTTGGGGGCCTCCAGAAACAACCTCGGCGGCGCAGCGCGCGCCGCCCTCAACTCCCAACCTCGCGCCGTCCAGGCAGACGACGCAACGCGGGAGCGCCCGGCATAGTCCGGCGCGCGCGCTCGCTCAAGCGTCAAAAAGCAGCCGCCGCACCACTCCGGGCGCATAGCCGCGGTAGACCATATGGCGAAAGGCGCGCCGCTGCGTGCGTTCATCCAACTGCCCGGGCGCCCCAAACTTCCCGCGCAAATACTCCGAGGCCCGCACCGTCCAGCTCGTCTCGGCCTCCACCAGGTCGAGCACCGCGTCGATATGCACCGAATCCACCCCGCGCTGGCGCAGGCGATGGGCGATCTGCGCCGGCCCCCAGCCCTTACGCGCCAGCGCCTGCCCCTGGGTCTCGGCAAAACGCTCATCATCGAGGTAACCCCGATCCACAAGCTCCGAGAGCACCTCTTCGACCAGCGCCTCCTCAAAGTCGTAGCGACCCAACTTCTGGCGAAGCTCCCCGCAGGCATGATCGCGGCGCGCCAGAAAACGGTAAGCTGCCGCCTCCACATCCTCGCGCGTGTGCTCTTTCGGTTCTGATTTCAAGGACGTCTGAGGGGCTGAAAAAGGCTCGACTTTCGACGGGTTAAGACTTACTACGCCCGGAGCAAAACGCGACGGCGACGGATGCAACGCGAAGCGTGACGCTGGCGAGGCGCAACACCCCGAAGATGCTATCGCATCGCCGGGGCATTGCAACGCCGCCCAGGCATGCGCTCCATGCAGCAGACGCGACCTCGACGACAGCTCCGGGCCTCGCCAGCCGGGGGCGCATCGCGCAAACAACGCCTGCTCAAAACGGTGGCGTTGCGACGCCCCGGCACAATCGTTATCCTGCGCCGCCGCTGGACCTCTTAAAAAGGCACCCGATGTCTGATACGCCTCCTCAAACACCGCCCGAAGCTCAAAGCAACGCGACCTCGCCAACGGTCGGTCGTGGCGCGCTTATCGGCGGCCTTATCGTCATGCTACTTCCCGCCGGCGTCCCCATCTACCTGGGGCTTAAACAACCCGAGGGCGAGGGCATGTTCCTCTTTGTGCTCGCGGCGATCGTCGCCCTGATCAACGCGGGCATCGTCTACACCCTCTGGCGTTGGATCCGCGATCAGACCTCCGACTCCGCCTCCTGACCCCCTACCCTACTCTTAAGCTGTGTGCCCCATGTCGAACTCGCAAGCCACCGATGTTGAGCTCTCCATTGTCATCCCCATCTACAACGAGGAGCTCATCCTGGAGTCCTCCGTCGAGGAGCTCACCGCCAACATCGCCGCCGATCCTCGCCTCAACTCCCGCACCTACGAGCTGATCTTAAGCGAGAACGGCTCGTCGGATAACACCGTCGCCCTGGCCAAATCACTCCAGGAGCGCTTTCCGCAGCTGCGCATCCTCCACAGCGACGAGCCCAACTACGGCCTGGCCATGCGCCGCGGCATCATGGAAGCCCACGGTGAGATCGTGCTCTGCGACGAGATCGATCTCTGCGACACCGACTTCTACGCCCGCGCGCTGGAGAAGATCGAAGGTGAAGGCTACGACCTGATCGTCGGCAGCAAGGCGCTGGATCGCTCCATGGATCACCGCCCGGCCTTCCGCCGCCTGGCCACCCGCGTGCTCAACGGCCTCTTCCGCGTCTTTCTGGGCTTCCACGGCACCGACACCCACGGGCTCAAAGCCTTCCGCCGCCAGCGCCTGCTCGATGTGATCGACCGCTGCGTGGTCGACCGCGACCTCTTCGCCAGCGAGTTTGTGATTCGCGCCGAGCGCATGAACTTCCGCATGACCGAGATCCCGGTGCACATCGTCGAGAAGCGCCAGCCCTCCATCCACCTGGTGCGCCGCGTGCCCAACGTGCTCAAGAACCTGGGCCGCCTGGTCTGGGTGATCCGCGTCACCAACCGATGAGCGCCCGCGCCTCGGTCTCGGTCGATCTCGACGCCCTCTCCTGCTACCGCCAGATCCACGGGCTGCCCGAGCAGCCCGTGGATGCGCGCGGCGATCTGACCTGGCGGGTCGGCGTCGATCGTCTTCTGAGTCTTTTCAAAGAGCACGATCTGCGGTCGACACTCTTTGTCGTCGGCCGAGATCTGCAACACGACGCCCACCGCGAGCTAGCGGCCCGCGCGCATCACGAGGGCCACGAGCTGGCCAACCACACCTACGATCACTTCTACGATCTTCGGCGGCGCTCCCCCGACGTCATCCGCACCCAGCTCGAGCGCTGCGATGACGCCGTGGAGACCACCGGCGCCCCGCGCCCGGTGGGTTTTCGCACGCCCGGTTACAACCTCAGCAACCCCCTGCTGCAGACCTCCCGGAAGCTCGGCCACCGCTACGACGCCTCGGTCTTTGGCTGCGGCCCCTACTGGGTGGCCAAAGCCGCGGTGATGGCCTTTCGCGAGCTGCGCGGTGAGCCCAGCCGCAGCGATCGCACCGATGTGCGCGCGCTACGCGCGCCCCGCTCTCCTTATATCCCCGACCTGCAACACTTCTGGCGACGCGAGACCTCCGCGCCCGCCGACCCCGATTCAACCTACTGGGAGGTTCCGGTGGCCGTGCTCCCCGCCGGCAGCTTCCCGCTGATCGGCACCAGCCTGCACCTCCTCGATGCCCCGGGACTTGAGCGCCTCTGGCCGCTGATCGAGGCCTCCTTCCCCGCCTACTTCGATCTGGAGTTTCACGCGCTCGACTTCATCGACGCCGACGACATCCGCGACGAGCCCGACGCCGACCTGCTCATCGCTCGCCAGCCCGACCTGCGCATCCCCTGGCAGAAAAAGCGCGCGCGCTACGCGCGCACCCTCTCTCTGATGGCATCAAAGCGCACTCTGGCGCCGATGCGTGAGCTCTTCGCCACCTCAAAAGCCGGCGAACTTTTCCGCTGATCTGCTGATCTGCTGTGAGCTACGCACCCCGTCAACGCGCAGCGAAGGCCCTCAGACCCGCGCCACGCGCCAACTTCCCCCGCCTTGCTGCTTTCAATCCTGCTCGATGAAATGCCCGTCACCGGGGATCGCCTCATCGACGATCGCCTGCTGAATCAGGCCGCGGGCCTGGTCCACACGACCGCTTTCGACCGCCAGGCGCACCTCATCGTGGCCGCCCACGTGCACCGGCATCATCGACATCTCCATCTCCCGGGTTAAGTACCCGATCTGCTCTTCATCGAAGATGTCCGTCAGAATCTGCATCTCGGCAAAATTCGCCGTGGCGTAAATCTCGATCATCTCGACGTTCTCGTCGGTGGTCGGCGAGGAATGGGCTTTGGACTGTGTCATATCGACCTCCGGAGATCGTCATTCGTCATGATAAAGCAATTATCAACCTGTTCGGCGCGGCGAAGGGATACTAGACACCTGCGCAGCCCGGGCAAGACATGTTCGTCCCCGCTCTTGGCATCGAAAACGCGCCCGGCAGGATTCGAACCTGCGACCCACGGCTTAGAAGGCCGTTGCTCTATCCAACTGAGCTACGAGCGCAAACGTTTGGACCCGAAGCCACGCCCGTAACGGGGTGAGTTCGGGTCCGGAGTCGGGGCGGCAGGATTTGAACCTGCGACATCCTGCTCCCAAAGCAGGCGCGCTACCAGGCTGCGCCACGCCCCGACATGCCGCTGATCGCTGGCGAGCACGCTCGTCAACAATCCGGCAAAAGTCTTCTTAATCGATTCACGCGCCCTGCGCAACAACCTGCGCTCTGGAAAATCTCTTCGCCAATCCCCCCTATTCAAATTCCTCAAAGCGTCGTAAATAAGCCATGTTGGGCCCGGGGTGCGTCCGGCACCTTGCGCCTGATTTTTTGTGCCTACATCTCTGTTCAGATGTTGGCGGGCTTGCCCCGACGCCCTTCCCCCCGCGCCAGCCCCCGGGTCGCCTGACCCTTGATCTTAATGCAACACCGATGGAGTTCTCAGTTATGGCTTACAAAGCGCAGCTCGTTGTTCGTGCAAGTGATCGCGAAGGCGTCGAGGTCGTCGACGGCGTCAAAGCAATGGCCGATCGCCTCGGAAAAACCTACTCCGAGATGGCCCTGGAGCTGCTGCGCTCTGCGCTGGGAACCCCCGCCTCCACCTCCTCCAGCGTCGCTGAGCCGGCCGATGAGGCCCCCAAAAAAGCCACGGAGCCGGCCGAAGCCCCCTCCAAAAAGGCCAGCGAAACCCCGGCCAGCGAACCCAAAAAGATCGCGAAAAAAGAGCCCAAAAAGGAGGCCGCCGCTCCCAAAAAGAGCGCCTCAAAGCGCACCTCGGCCAGCGGCGTCACCATCGACCTGAGCAAGCCCCAGTCGATCATCGAGACGCTCATCGCCCACCGCGACAGCGACGGCGAAGAGGCAGCCTCCCGCGTGCTCGTCGACTTCTACGCGGTTGCCGGCCCGGCCGACTCCTTCAAACTTAAGCAGGCCCTTCAAGAACGCCTCGGCGACGAGGCCTACGAAGCCCTGATGACCCCGGTCAAAGAGACCCCCGAGTACCGCGACTATAAAGACCGCGCCCTCTTCGGTCGCTGATCCGCCGGGCATCTGGCGTGCGCAGTTCGACCCGGCCCTTAATCCCTGCCATAATGCAGGTTATCCGCTTCGGCCCAGACTGCTGACGAGCTCCGACCGTGACCGCACGCCTGATGTTCATTCAAGACGCCGCCCCTCTGGCCCGCGCCCGCGTGCGCCTGCCCGGCTCGTCCGAGGAGTTTGAACTCGACGAGGAGGGCCGCGTCGAGCTCGCGCTCAGCGGCGGCTCCCACACCCTGGAGATCTTCAGCGAGGGCAGCTGGAAGACCACCCGCGTGGAGGTCGCCCCGCAGAAGAGCCTGATGGTCGTGGAGGTCGGGCAGGCCCAGGCCCACGCCGGCACTCTGGCCGCCTGCGGCCAGCCCCTCAACAGCACCGCCCCCCACGCGCCCCCCACCCTCATGGGCGATCGCTACCGCCTCGACTAGATCTTAGGCCGGGGCGGCATGGGCGTGGTCTACCTGGCCACCGACACGCGCCTCAACCGCCAGGTCGCCCAGAAGATGCTCAGCGAGGCGCTTCGCGAAAACCCCGAAGCCCGCCGCCTCTTCCTCGAAGAGGCCCGCGCCATGGCCACGCTCACCCACCCCAACCTGGTGGCCGTTCACGACGTCACCTCCTTCGACGATCGCGACGTCATCATCACCGAGCTCGTCCGCGGCAAAAACCTCGATGAGATCCTGGAGGCCAACGGTCCTCTGGAGCTCGACAGGGCCCTGGAGGTCGGCTTTCAGCTCGCCAACGCCGTGGCCTTCCTCCACGAGCAAGGCATCATCCACCGCGATCTCAAACCGGCCAACGCCATCCTGGAGCCCGAGGGCAAACTCAAGCTCATCGACTTCGGCCTGGCCCGCTCCGTCGATCACCTCATGGCCCGCGGCACCGCCGTGCGCGGCACCCCGGCCTACATGGCCCCCGAGCAGATCCTGGGCCCGCAGATCACCGACAAAACCGACGTCTACCAGCTCGGCGTCACCCTCTACGAGCTCCTCTGCAAAGAGCTTCCTTTCGAGATGACCGGCAGCGGGCTACTCGCCCACATCAACAAACCCGCCATCGAACTCTGCACCCGCCGCGCCGGGATCCCCGACGAATTTCAGCGCCTGGTACACCGCTGCATCCTCCCCGAGCCCGACCAGCGCCCCACCGCCGCCGAGTTGGCTGCAGAGCTCAGCAGCTTCTGCAAAACCTACTGCGGCCACACTCTGGCCACCCCCCTCGGGCACCGGACGCGTCAGCGGCGCGATGGCCGCAGCCTCAACAAGCTCCGCAACCTCTACGACCTCCCAGCCCTCTTCCACTCCGGCACCACGCGTCGGCCCCACAGCCTCCACACCCGACCTCCCCGCCGGCTCCAACGCCCCGACAGACGCCCCGCCCGAGCCCCAGAACCTGCGCTCACGCATCCTCATCCTGGCGGCCCTGGGCGTGGCCATCATCATCGCGCTGAGCGTGGCCGCCTTCCTCATCGCCCGCGACTCCGCCACCACCTCCGAGCCCGATCCCACGAGCGATCCCGTCGCCGCTTCGGCCGCCCCGGATGATGCGCCAGCGCCTGCCGCGCCCGAAGCCCCCGCACCTTCGCCAGAACCCGACGCCCCCACCCCCGAGGCACAGGCGCAGGCCCGCCAGGCCGCCACGCGCGCGGCCGGCACCATCACCGAAAACGCGCAGATCGCCAGCGCCGCCCCCTCGCCGGCACCCGAAGACAACGCGCAGGCACCGAGCCAGCAGCCCGCGCGCGGCGCCGCTCGCCAGGCCTCCGGCGCCCGCGAACCCTCCCCCACAACCACCGCGCCCTCCCGCGCCCCGGCGCCTGCCCCCGAAGACGCCCCCGAACACCCCACCGCCGAGGCCGCTGACCCGGCAGACGAAGACATCGCCGCCCCGACCTCACCAGCTCCCGAAGAACCCGCTCCGGTCCAGGCCCTCCCCCTGCCCACCCCCGAGCCTGAGCCTGAGCCCGAAGCCCCGAGACCCCGGCCAACGAGCTGACCCCCGACGACATCGAAATCCTCGATCTTCGCCTCGACCGCAGCGCGCTGACCGCCGACGCCGGCCTGATCATCCGCGTGGCCGGCTTCGAGCTTCTTGCCAACTACGGCTACACCTTCTGGGGCCGCAACACGGCCGCCTCCCACAGCTTCTCGCTGGGCACGATCTTCGCGCTGCCCGACGCCACCGCCGCGCGCTGATTGAACCTCTCGGCCATGACCGATCGGGTTGCGCTCCGAGAAACCCGCCACGATCCGCGCGCTCAGCCCGGCCCCAGCCACCTCCCAAGGCCCGCCTTGCTCAACACTCGCCCCGCCTCATGCGGCCCCAGCAACGTGGCATAGAGCGCGCCGCGCAGCCGCATCGCCGGCCGGTCGAGCACCAGCATCGTGGCCGCCCGCAGCAAAATCGCCGGCACCGATCCCACCTCCGGCATCACCGCCGCCACCGTCCCGCCCCACCTCCCCGGCGCCTCGCCAGTCAGGCATCCCCGCGCGCTCTCCGCGCTTAAGCGCGCCCACGCCTCCACCGCCCCCCCTCGCTCCAAACCTTCAAACGCCCCCTTACGCCCGACCAACACCTCCAGCGCGCGCAGCCCCCAGCTCACCACACCCCACACCCCGCAACCACGCGCCAACGCTTCGACTTCCTTAAAGAACGTCGCCTCGTCCCCAAACGCATCCACATACGCCGCCAGATCGAGCAGCCCCCGGGCAAAGCCCAGATGCTGCTGCAGATGCACCGCAAGCTGCACCATCCCCCAGGTCGCGCTCGGCACCCCCACCTCCACCCCGCGCAGCTCCACCACCTCGGCCTCCAGCAAACACCGCCCCACCCCCAGATGCGGAAGTTCTGGAAACCCCACCGCCCAGTGCAACTCCACCAGCACCCCGGTCGTGTGATGACGCCAGGCGTGCTGATTATACGCCCACTCCCGCGGCGCCTCATCCGCCGCCGGCACATACCCCGCCAGCCTCAACCGCGCGCAGGCCTCCTCGCGATCGCCGGGCAACACCAGCACATCCACATCAGCACTCACCCGCTCCAGCGAGCCCTCTCCAAAGAGCACCGACGCAAGCGGATACCCCTTCAAAATCAAACACTTAAGACCACCAAAAAGCCGCGCCACTTCGAGCGTCGCCTCCCGCACCAGCGCCATCTGGGCGGTAAGCCGAAGCCGCTCTCTTACCACCACCCCCACCGCCGGCAAGCGCTGGCAAACCGGCGCCGCAAGCCCGAAACGCCGCGCTCGCGAGAGCACCTGCTCCACCCCGCGCCCGTCCAGCTTCGAGAGATCGACACCCCCGGCCATCGCCTGCAACGCCCCCTCATACCAGCCCCCCTCAACCGGCCCACCACGCCCACCCTTGGAATGGTTTTCCCCCCTGGCTGCGCTTACCCTTGTCGCCATCGTACGATCACCTTCGCCAGTCGATCCTTAAGCTGCAATTTGCTACGACACCCGAAGCCACAGTGGGCACCAACGCTTTTTGGGCAAAAACGACGCCGAACTCCTCCGCCCACGTCTTTACGGAACCTCATGACGCGCCTCCTTCATATCACGACCGTCGCCGAATCGCTGGGCTTTCTGCGCACCCAGATCCCCTACATGAAGTCGCAGGGCATGCACATCGAGGCCCTCTGCTCCCCGGGCCCCCATGTCGCGCGCATGGCAGAGGAGCTCGGCATCACCATCCACACCGTCGAGATGCCCCGGCGCATCTCGCCAGTGCAAGACCTGCGCGCGCTGGGCCAGCTCTGGCAGACCCTGCGCCGACTTCAGCCCGACATCGTGCACGCCCACACCCCCAAGGGCGGCCTGCTCGGCACGCTCGGCGCGTTTGCCGCCGGCACCCCCGTGCGCATCTACCACATGCGCGGCCTTCCCCTGGAGACGGCCACCGGCTGGCGACGCGCCCTGCTCACCGCCACCGAACACGTCTCCACACGACTCTCCAACCACACCATCGCCGTGGGCTTCGCGCTTCGCCAGACCGCGCTCTCACTCAACCTCTGCCCCCCCGATCGCATCTGCGTGCTGGCCGGCGGCAGCGGCCAGGGCGTCGACGCCACCACCCGCTTTAACCCGGCGCGTTTTGACGCCGACCACCGCGCCAAAAAACGCACCGAGCTCGGCCTCTCCCCCGACGACTTCGTCATCGGTTTTGTCGGACGCCTGGTCGTCGACAAAGGCATCGAGACCCTCTGGCGCGCCTTCGATAAACTTGCGACCATCGCCCCCGAAGCCCACCTTGTGCTGGTCGGCCCCTTTGAGGAACGCGACGCCCTCAGCCCTCAAACCCGCCAGGCGCTCGAAGACCACCCGAACGTCCACCTCGCCGGCTTCGTCGCCGACACCGCCGAGCTCTACCCGGCCTTCGATCTTCTCACCCTCCCCACTCGCCGCGAGGGCTTCCCCAACGTGCTCCTGGAGGCCGCCGCCATGGAGCTTGCCTGCGTCACCAGCGACATCGGCCCCTGCCGCGAGGCCATCGTCGACGAAGAAACCGGCCGCTCCGTGCCCTTAGACGACGCCCACGCCCTCTTCGGCGCGCTGAACAGCTACCGCCTTCAGCCCGAGCTGGCCCGCGCCCACGGAAAAGCCGCCCGAGCCCGCGCGCTCACCCATTACAGCCCCGACGCCATCGCCCGCGATCTTCACGTGCTCTACCACCAACTTCTCCAGCCTCGAGCCTGAGCGTGTCTGCCGTAGAAAAACTGAAAACTCTGGTGCGCAGCGCATTTTTCAAAAACGTCGCCCTGCTCGCCAGTGGCACGCTCGTCGCCCAGCTCATCACCGTGGCCTCCACCCCGGTGCTCAGCCGCCTCTTTCTGCCGGCGGCCTTCGGCGTGCTCGGCATGCTCAACTCGGTGGTCAACATCCTGGCCGGCGTCTCCGCGCTTCGCTACGACATGGCTATCGTGCTGCCCGCCGAAGACGACGACGCCGCGAACCTCCTCTCCTTGAGCCTGGCCATTCTGACCACGCTCACCCTCATCACCCTCATCGCCATCACCCTGGGCCGCGTCCCCCTGGCCGAACACCTGGGCCAGCCCGACGCCGCCGACTGGCTCTGGTGGGTGCCCCCGCTTGTCTTCGTCACCGGCGTCTTCCAGATCTTGAGCTACTGGTGCTCGCGCCGAAAAGAATTCAAACGCCTCTCCATCTCCCAGGTCGCCGCCTCGGCCACCTCCGCCGGCTCCAAGATCGGCGCCGGCGTAGCCGCGCTGGGCCCCCTGGGGCTGGTCGCCGGCCAGGCCGCAGGCCAGATCATCGCCTCACTGGTCTTATTGGCCCAGGTGCTTCGCGAAGACTTTTCGCGACTTCGAGAGGCTTTCAGTGGCGAGCGCATCCGTAAGGTCGCGCGCACCTACCGCGATTTTCCCCGCTATAACGCCCCAGTCACGCTGATCAACGGCCTGACCAACGGCCTGCCCGTGCTCCTCTTCGGCATCATCTTCGATGCCGCCACCGCCGGCCTCTACTCGGTGGCCTACCTCATCTTGAAGATGCCCGTAACACTGGTCTCCAACGCCGTGCGCCAGGTCTACTACCAGCGCGCCAGCGAGCGCCTCAACCAGGGCCTCCCCCTCTACCCCGACCACAAACGCACCACCCTCATTCTGCTCGGCGCCGGCATCCTCCCGGCGATCGTCGCCGCCATCATCAGCCCTCCCCTCTTCGGCCTGGTCTTAGGTGAAGAGTGGACCGGCGCCGGCGACTTTGCCCGCTACCTGATGGTCTTTCTCTTCGCGATGCTCGTCGCCGTGCCCGCCAGCGCGCTGGTGCCGGTGCTCAACCGCCAGCGCTGGTTTCTGGGCTGGCAGATCATCGCGCTCGTCTTAAGCACCGCCGGCATCGCCCTGGGCTACGTCTTCGGCTCCCCCATCGCCGGTGTCATCGGCTACAGCGCCGCCAAAGCCCTGATGTTCATCATCCTCACCCTGGCCATCACCGCGCATGTCCGCCGCGTCGATCAGGAAGGCCACCGCGCCTACCTCGACACAGATACAGATTGAAACATTTTTTCACAAAACCTTGATTCTCCACGCCGCCTCATTATGGTGGTCGCCGTGCACTTCACCCGAGCGAGCGACCCCACTTCACCGACGTCGATGGAGCATCTTCTTATGATCTTCCCCACCCGCCATGCCCTGGCCGCCCTCCTTGCCCTGACCCTCGTCGCCTGCGGCGGCGACGATGACGACACCGCCACCACCCCCACCGGCCAGGTCCCCACCGTGGAGCTTCGCGACATCTCCCCCGGTGAGACCTGCGAGTTCGGCGGCGTGGAGCTCCGCAGCGGCGTCGACGCCGACAACGACGGCGTGGTCGACACCTCCGAGCTCGACTTCTCCCGCGCGGTCTGCAACGGCGAAGACGGCCGCGACGGCCTCAATGGCACCAACGGACAGGACGGCACCAACGGTAGAAATGGCGACGACGGCACCAACGGGGAAGACGGCCTCACCCTCGAAGTCGAAACCTCGGTCATTGAGCCCGGCCTGGTCTGCGAAAGCGGCGGCACCCTCTTCACCTTCGGCTACGACGACAACAACGACGACGCCATCTCCGGCGACGAGATCGTCGAAGAGGTCGAAGTCTGCAACGGCACCGACGGCACCAACGGGGAAAACGGACAGGACGGCCTCACCCTCGAAGTCGAAACCTCGGTCATTGAGCCCGGCCTGGTCTGCGCAAACGGCGGCACCCTCTTCACCTTCGGCTACGACACCAACGACGACGACGCCATCTCCGAAGACGAAGTCGTCGACACCGTCGAAGTCTGCAACGGCCGCGACGGCACCGACGGCCAGGACGGCACCAACGGGCAAGACGGCATGACCTCCCTGATGGAGCTTGAGACCCTGGCCGAAGGCGACGCTACCTGCGCCGCCGGCGGCGTGCGCCTGCGCGTGGGCTTCGACACCACCGGCGACGGCAACATCGACGACACCTCCTCGACCCGTGAGATCTGCAACGGCACCGATGGTGAGAACGGTGAGAACGGTGAGAACGGTGAGAACGGTGAGAACGGTGAAGATGGCCTGAGCTCTTTGGTCGAGACCACCGTCCTAAACACCGGCGATCCCAACTGCCCCAATGGCGGCGTCCAGGTCACCTTCGGCTACGACACCACCGAAGATGGCAACATCGACCAGGTCACCTCCACCGAATCGGTCTGCAACGGCACCGACGGCGAAAATGGCGATCCAGGCCCCGCCGGCCCACAAGGCCCCGCCGGTGAAGATGGCGAAAACGCCTCCGGCGGCGGCACCACCCTCGTCGACGGCAACGGCGCCACCCTGGGTCTTGTCATTGGCTCCACCGACGCCGACATCAGCGTGCTCACCTCCGCCGGCTACCGCGTCACCATGACATGGACCGGCGAGTTCGTGAACGCCGCCACCCTGGAATACTCCAGCGCGGGCTGCGCCGGCTCGGTCTACCTGAGCTACTACAACAACGAGACCCGCAAGGTCTGGGGCCGCTCCGTCTTCTACAACCCCTTCACCGACACCCTGCTGCTGGCCAGCAGCTCCTCCATCGGCGCCGACGGCATCATCGTGCCCACCAACGCCACCGTCGCCTCCTACCTGGAAGCCGCCGGCACCTGCTCCGAACTCACCCCGGAGAGCTCTCCCACCGCCCCGCTGGTCTCCACCACCGCGACAACCGTGGGTCTGCCGAGCACCATCGTCGGCCCCCTCACCCTCCAGTAGGCTCCCCTCACCCCACTCCGGGTGATCTTTTCTAAAAAAAGCCCCCGGCGCGCCGCGCCGGGGGCTTTTTTCGCTAAAACTCTCCCCACGCCCGCTGGCAGCTCCCCACTCCATCTTCCCCTCGCATTGGACATCCCCTACCCCAACCTCCTCGCCACATCCTCCCCACGCCCCCTCACCCACCTCCCCGCCAGTCCACACACCGCGCTCCGAGCGCAGCTTCCCCTCCCCGCTGGCACGCCTTCTGCAAACTCCCCCACCGCCAACGCCAACCCCACGTCCCCGGAGCGTCCCGATGCGACCCCCCATCACTCCCCGCGCCCTGCTCGCTACCTCCCTCGCCATCACCTTCGCCGCCTGCGGCTACGACGATGCTGCCGAGGGTCACTGGTATTACCCCGGAGGAGCCGACTACGACTACGCCCCGGAGCCCGCCCCCATGCCCGATGGCGAGGAACGCCCCGACCTCGACCACCCCACCTTCGAAGAAAACCCCTTCGTCGACACCGCCGAAGAGAACACCTCCACCTTCTCGGTCGACGTCAACACCGCCTCCTACACCTACACTCGCGGCCAGCTTCAAAACGGCCAGCTCCCTCAGCCCGAGCAGGTGCGCATTGAGGAGTTCATCAACTTCTTCCGCTTCGACTACCCCGAACCTCTCGACGATCAACGCTTCTCCATCAACATGGAGATCGCCCCCTCCTACTTCGCCCCCGAAGACGTTGAGAATGAGCGCCATCTTCTGCGCATCGGCCTGCGCGCCGCCGATGTCAGCATCGAGGAGATGAAACCCTCCAACCTCGTCTTCCTCGTCGACGTCTCCGGCTCCATGAGCTCGGACAACCGCCTGCCGCTCGCCCAGCGCGCCATGCACACCATGCTTAACCACCTGCGCCCCCAGGATTCGGTGGCCATTCAGACCTACGCCGGCGGCACCGGCACCGTCCTCCCCCCCACCGCCGGCGATCAGACCGAAACCATCGCCGACGCCATCGACAGCATGGCCTCCGGCGGCTCCACCAACGGTGAGGCCGGCCTCATCGCCGCCTATAACCTGGCCGAAGACGCCTTCATCGAAGGCGGCAACAACCGCGTCATCATCATCTCCGACGGCGACTTCAACGTCGGCCGCACCGGCGAATCACTCGTCGATCTGGTGCGCGAATACCGCGACCGCAACATCACCATCACCACCGTCGGCGTGGGCATGAGCTACAACGACGCCACCATGGAAGCCCTGGCCCGCGACGCCAACGGCAACTACCTCTACCTTGACACCGTCGCCGAAGCCCGCCGCGCCTTCGGCGAAGAGCTCCCCTCCACCCTCGAGATCATCGCCGCCGACGTCAAAATTCAGGTCGAGTTCAACCCCGACTCCGTCGCCCGCTACCGCCTGGTCGGCTACGAAAAACGCCTGCTCGACAACGAAGACTTTGAAGACGACGCCCGCGACGCCGCCGACGTCGGCCCCGGTCACACCGTCACCGCCCTCTACGAGATCGAGCTCACCGACGCCGACGACGACCTGGTGCTCTCCGAAGTCCGCATCCGCCACAAACCCGAGCTCGGCGCCGAAAGCATCGAGGCCATCCAGCAGATCAAGCGCTCCCAGGTCCTCGATAACTTCGAAGAGGCCTCGGCCAACTTCCGCTTCGCCACCGCCGTGGCCGAGTTCGCCGCCATCCTCAAAAAGAGCGAGTTCAGCCACGGCGCCCGCTTCGCCGACGTCCACGCCATCGCCCAGGCCGCCGCCGACACCGAGAACCCCCACCACCAGGAGTTTCTCGAGCTCGTCGACATCGCCGAAGGACTCTGGCCCCAGAACTGATCGCACCGACCTGTAATCGCCTCACCTCTACGCCCGCCCGGCCTTGCCGGGCGGTTTTTTTTGGCCGCCAGATTGGGAAAGTTTCCCCCACCTCCCTACACTCCTCAGTCCACCTCCAGATGCCCGCATCGCTCCCCATATTTCCGCGCGGCATACATTTTGGAACTCCAATGGAAAAAGAGCGCAACACCGCATTCTACCTCGCCATCCTCGCCATTCTGGCGATCGCGATCATCCTTATCCTCAAGCTCACCGGCCCGCCCGCCCCCGACGAGTTTTATAAAGGTCCGGCTCCGGCCGATGCCGCCAGCAGCGACCTCGTCGAACCGCAGGCAGAGTGAGCGCGCCACGCATCTTCCCACCCGTCTGATTGGGAATTCTGGCCTCAACCACGTACACTTCTTCCATCAAGCGATGATGTACGGATGGATGCCGAACTTCCCGGAGCCCCTTATGATTCTCAATCGCAGCACCCGATTCTACCTCGGCATCCTCGCCGCCCTGGTCGTCGTTGCCATCTTCGCGATCAAACTCTTCGGCGGCACTATCGCCTCGAAGTTCCAGCCTGCGAATGAAGATGTCACCGTGAACTGTGACTTCAGCAGCCGTCCCATTGACCCGGACGCCCCCAAACGCCCCAGCGTCTCGGAACAAAGCTCCGAGTCCTTTAACGACCAGGTCGCGAACGCCGCCCGGCGCGCGGCACTTCGGGAGGTCGCGCAGGCGCGCAGCGGCGCGCCCGAAGTTCATATTCCGCCGCCCACCCCCACCGCCCCGCCCCCCGCGCGCCTGGCCCTCGATCCGCCCGCCCGCGCCATCGGCCACCACAGCTTCACCCGCGCCGCGCAGGAGCCCACGTCCACCTTCTCCATCGACGTCAACACCGCCTCGTATACCGCTTCGCGCGAGGCGATCCTGCGCTACAAGCTCCCGCATCCCGACTCGGTGCGGCCCGAGGAGTTTTTGAACTTCTTTGAGTACGACTACAACCCGCCCACCCCCGGCGAAGACTTCTCGATTCAGCTCGACATGCTGCCCAGCTACTTCGGCTCCACCGAGACGCCCCGCCAGCTTGTGCGCGTGGGCATCCGCGGCGCCGATGTGCCCGTCGAAGAGATGAAAGCCTCCAACCTGGTCTTTCTGGTCGACGTCTCCGGCTCGATGGGCCTGGACACACGCCTTCCCGCCGCCAAGATCGCCATGCGCACCCTGGTCGAGCGCCTGCGCCCCGACGACACCGTCGCCATTCAGACCTACGCCAGCGGCACCCACACCATCCTTGAGCCCACCCCGGTGGCCGACCGCGACCGCATCCTGCGCGCCATCGACGGCCTCATCGCCAAAGGCACCACCCGCGGGGATGCCGGCATCGTCAACGCCTACGAGCTCGCCAGGCAGGGTTTTATTGAAGATGGCAACAACCGCGTGCTCATCTTCTCCGACGGCGACTTCAACGTCGGCCCCCCCGGCGAAGACCTGGCCGAGCTGATCCGCTCCTACCGCGACGATCACATCACCGTGACCACCGTCGCCATGGGCCTGGGCTCCAAAGACGACATCATGGAGCAACTCGCCCGCGACACCAACGGCAACTACTTCTACATCGACACTCAGAACGAAGCCGAACGCATCTTCAGCGAGAAGGTCGTCGGCACCCTCCAGGTGCTCGCTGCCGACGTGAAGATCCAGGTGGAGTTCAACCCCGACTTCATCGCCGGCTACCGCCTCATCGGCTACGAGAAGCGCGCCATGGCCAACGAAGACTTCGACAACGACGAAGTCGACGCCGCCGAGCTCGGCCCGGGCCACACCGTCACCGCCTTCTACGAAGTCGAGCTCACCGAAAGAGCCCCGGCCTCCAGCGCCGAGCTGGCCCGCGTGGACGTCCGCTACAAAAAGGAGCTCGGCGCTGAGAGCCAGCTCGTCAGCCGCGCGCTCACCCCCGATCGCATCTACGCGACCTTCAACGAGGCCCCCGCCCAGCTGCGCTTTGCGGCCACCGTGGCCGGCTTCGCCGAGAGCCTGCGCGTACCCCGCAGCAGCTCCCGGACGCCCCCCTTCGACGAGCTCCTCGCCACCGCCGCGCAGAGCGCCTACGAGGGCGATCCGCACCAGGTGGAGCTGGCCTCACTCATCACCCGCGCCCACGACCTCTGGGTGGGCCGTTGATGCAAGTCACCCCGGCGAGTTCACGGCTCGCCGGGCATAAAGACCCACTCCACCAGAAGTTCGGACTCGCCGGTGGCCTCAAAGGTCAGCCCCTCGACCTGGACCACGCAGGCCTCAAAGCCGGGCTCGCGCAGCCCCACGTTGGCGCGCACCTGCACCTCCCCGATAACCCCCACGCCGCCGCCGGCCAGCATGGTCCAGTTCAGCGCGAGCCTTCCCTGGCGCTCGGGCTCGCGGGCTCGAAGTTCCTCGAAACACACCCCCACCCGCGGCGCCACCACATCGATGGAGCGCTGGCGATCCTCGCGCATCGCCAGGAGCTGCGCCTGGCGCATCTCCCCCTCATCGAGCTCCGACTGCAGCTCGTGCGCCTCCTCCTCACTTAAGCGCTCCGGCATCCACCGAGCAGGCCCTACCGGCGCGCGCTCCCCCTCGCTCCAGTCTTCCTCCGGCTGCCCTTCATCGTCGGCCCGCTGCGCCCGACGCCGGCGATCCAGGTGTGCCAGCGCCCCACCACGCCCCACCTCCTCAGCCGAACTCGCCACACCCCCGTCCGCCCGCCCCCCGGCGTCGCCCAGGTCGAGCTTCCCCGCCGAGAGCGCATTGAGCGCCCCGCCCCGCTTCGTCGCCTCCACCCGAACCGGCGCAGGCCGCGGCATAAAAGGCGCCTCTACGCCCTTGTCCTCCCCCTCATCCACCGTCGCCAACGTCGAGTTCACCACCCACGCGGCCGCCCCCATCCCCACAACGAGCACCACCACAGGCGCGATCTTGCTGGTCTTCACGACATCCTCCTGCCAAATTTGCGTCGCAACCATCGTGGGTTACACTGCCCCCGTTGCCGACATACCCACCTCGTCCGCAGAGCCCCCTTGATGGGAACTTCCACAAGCAGCGAACATAAAGAGCTCCACCCCGGAGAGCTCTTCCTGGAGCGCTACCGCATCGAGCGACGCATCGCCGACGGCGGCATGGCCTCGATCTACCTGGCCATCGACGAGCACTCCGGCCTGCCGGTCGCCATCAAGGTACTCTTCTCACACTACCTGGACAACGAGGTGGTGCGCGCCCGCTTCCTCGACGAGGGCCGCATCCAGGCGATGCTCCAGCACCCCAACATCGTGCACGTCTACAAGGTCGTGCAGGACCCGCTCTTGTGCTTCGTCATGGAGTACGTCGAGGGCGACACCCTCGAAGAGTACCTCCAGCGCGAAGGCCCGCTCCCCGAGGCCCAGATCATCGACCTGATGCTCCCGGTGATGAGCGCGGTGGGCCTGGCGCATACCCGCGGCATCGTGCACCGCGACCTCAAACCCAGCAACGTGCTGCTCAAGCCGGTAGCCGGCTTCTTCAAACCCAAGGTCATGGACTTCGGCGTGGCCAAGGTCTCCAAAGACCGCGATCTGACCGCCGCCGGCACCACCGTGGGCACGCTGCACTACATGAGCCCCGAGCAGATCGTGGGCGCCCGCGCCATCGACGGCCGCGCCGACATCTACAGCCTGGGCTGCACCCTCTACAAACTTTGCACTGGCGAGGTGCCCTTTAATGCGTCGAGCGAATTTGCGCTGATGATGGCGCAGGTTGAGGCGCCGCCCACGCCCCCCACCCAGCTTCGCGCCGGCATCTCCACGCGCCTCGAAGAGGTGATCCTCAAGGCCCTGGCCAAAGAGCCCGAGCACCGCTTCCAGTCCATCGGCCAGATGACCAGCGCGCTTATCGAGCTGACCAAAACCTCCGACGCCGGCCGCACCACCGAGACTCGCCCCATCCCCCGCGAGCTCATCGAGATGGCCATGGCCGCCAACGAGGTCGCCCAGGATCAGACCGCGCAGTTTCGTCTGGCGCCGCTCCCCGAGCAGACCCACGTCGCCGGCGACTACCGCGAGGCCGCCGAGCTCGCCACCCACGAGATGAGCGCGCGGGCGTTTGACGAGATCTCCCGCGACCGCGAGATCGCCGAGATCCGAAAAAGCCAGCACATTCAACCACTTAAGCCCAAAAAAGAATTTGCCGGCGATGACATCGACGCCACCCGGCGCGCCATCATCGATCACCTCCCCACCCAACCGGTCGCCGACCCTCCTGAATTCAGCGATGAGGATTTGAGCGAGACCAACGCCATCTCCAAAGAGCGCATCCAGCGCGCCCTCGAGCAGAATGAGGAGCCGGCCACCCGCGAGTTCGATCGCCGGCGCTCCGGCATCATCGCCGTCGATCGCGGCGTCGACTCCGGAGAAGTCACCGGCCTGCACCTCTCCGACCGCGAACTTCGCGCGGCCATCGACGAAGCCAAACGCGCCGGCATCACCGGCCCGCCCCCCACACCGGCCACCCGCGTCGACGACTCCGATGAGCTCGATCGCACCCGCGATGAGCGCCCTTCAGCGCGCGTCCCCTCACTGGCCGGCCTGGCCGACGAAGACTCCGACCCCACCCTGGGCGCCCGTCCCTCGGTGCGCGCCGCCTCACTCTCCAGCCTGGCCGACGAAGACTCCGACCCCACCCTGGGTGCCCGCCCCTCGGTGCGCGCGCCCTCGCTCCCCGGCGCCTCACGGCCGGATCGTGTCGACGCCAACCTCCCGGCCGACTCCCGCGACACCACCGCCCGCGATGCCCGCGCCCTTTCGGTCCCACACGCCGACGCGCCCGGCTCCAATCTTAGCCGCCCCGCCCGCGCCCAGCCCCTGAACCAACACCAGACCAAACGCCACAAGCCCGACGAGAGCTCCGAGGGCCAACTCTGGGTCGTCGGCGGCATCATCGCCGTCTTCATCGCCCTGCTGATCCTCGGCTGGGCCCTCTTCCTGGCCTGAAGCCAGCCCCCCCACTCGTTTTAGAGGTACTTCTCGATCGTGGTGAGGATGTCGTGGCAATCCACCAGATCCGTCACATAGTCGAGCTCGTGGCTGGGGATGATCACCACCGGTGAGAGATCGTAGTTGGCGATCCACCCCTCGTAGAGCTTATCGAGCTGCTTGAGATACGCCGTCGGAATGTTCTTTTCCATCTCTCGGCCCCGCAGCTTGATGCGCTTTTTAACCGCGCGGATCGGGCAGCGCAGGTAGATCATCAGATCCGGGGGCTGAATCTGCGAGTGCACCGCCTCGTAAAGCTGGCGGTAGGTGCGATAATCGCGCTCCGTCATCAGTTTTTTGCGGTAGAGGTTCTCCGCAAAGATCTCGGCATCTTCCCAGATCGTGCGATCCTGAATCACGCTGTGCGCGGTCTGGTCGAGGTCGAGGTGCAGCTTGAACTTCGCCGTCAGAAAGTAGATCTGGCTGGCAAAACTCCACTGCTTCATGTTCGCGTAAAAGTCCTCGAGGTAGGGGTTCTCCTCGTTGGGCTCGAAGTAGGGCTTGATGTCGTAGCGCTGGCATAAAAACTCGACCAGCGAGCTTTTCCCGGCGCCGATATTGCCGGCCACCGCGATGTAGCGGCGCTTGCCGGCGGCCTCCCGGCCCAGCTCGGAGGTGCGGTCGACCTCGATGATCTGGCGAGTATCCTGTGGCTGTGTCATCGTCTCTCTTTTGGCGCCCGGCGCCACCAACACCATTCATCGGCCCGCAACAGGGCCTTAACTTCAGCTTCTTCGGACCCACCCATGCGTGAGACCTCTCCTGCCCCCACGATCCTGACCTGGGTCGTCGGCCCCCTGCAGACCTCTATCTACGCCATCGCCTGCACGCGCACAAATGAGGCCGTGCTCATCGACGCCGGCGGCCAGGCCCAGACGGTCTTAAAAGACCTTAAAGATCAAGAACTTACCCTCAAAGCCGTCTGGCAGACCCACGCCCATATCGATCATATCGCCGGACTCCCGGAGATCGCGCAGGCCAGCGGCGTGCCGGTCTACATGCACCCCGACGACATGCCGCTTTACCGCGCCGCGCCGCAGCAAGCGCAGATGTTTGGCTTTGCGGCGCTGGGCGATCTTCCCCCCATCGATCACGACTTAAGCGACGGCCAGACCCTGAAGGTGGGCGATCTCCAGGCGGAGGTTCTTCACGTACCCGGGCACAGCCCGGGCTCGGTCGGCTTCTACTTTAAGGAGCTCGGTCTCTTTTTTGGCGGCGACGTGCTCTTCGCCGGGAGCATCGGCCGCGTCGACCTGCCCGGCTCCAGCATCGAGCAGATGCGCGCGTCGCTGGAGCGCCTCAAGCAATTGCCCGATGCGACGCAAGTGCTCCCCGGCCATGGTCCGGCCACGACCATCGGCCAGGAGAAGCGCTACAACCCCTTTATGCAGGGCTTCTAACGCCTCTTCGCCGGCCGGGCGCTCACACCACCAGCCGCTCGCGCGTCGCCTTGATCATGCGCGCGAGCCGGCGCACCTCTTCGGCGCGCGCGTCGACCTCAGAGATGAGCTTGTCGCGGTCGCCCTCAGCCTCACGGTCGGTCTGCACCTGCTCCAGCGCCTCCTCAATCTGGCCGTAGAGACGATCGCCGGCGTGCTCAATAAACTCTTTGAGCCGATCGCTGTAGCTGTGAATCATGCGCATCAGCTCCGCCTCAATGGCCTCGGTGGCCTCGCGGATCGCCGTCGCACCTTCTTCTTTGGCGCGATCTTTCAGCCGCTCATCGCCCTTGCCTTTGAGCACCATCGCCAGAATGGGCGTGGCCAGCGTGAGCACCCCACCCACAAGCGCGTTGGCAAAAAGCCACACCGAAACCCCCAGCGTCCCCAGCGCAAACACGCTCACATCATAGCCGATTGTGTCGATCTCCAGATCCAGGCCCTCGCCCATCCCCAGCTCCTCGCGCAGCGCTCCGACCACCTCGCGCATCGACTGGTTGGTGACCTCGATCGTCTCTTCGGCCAGCGTTTCGAGCCCCTGCGCGATCTCCTGGCCCTCGTCTTCGAGCCACTTCTGAAAAGTGTCCTGGATCCAGCGCGAGAGGTAGCGTTTGACGTCTTTGGCCTCGGCCCGCTCCACCTGCACCGGCAGCGCCTCGGCAAAGCCGTCGGCAAAAACCCGCAGGTTATGGCGCGCGGTCGCCGCGATGCCGGCGCTGCGCTCATCGACCCGATCGAGGTTCTCGCTGATCACCCGCCGGCTCTCTTTAAGCCGGGCGTGCACCGCGCGGATGCGCTCCTCCAGCTCGGCCTGCTCCAGTCGGTAACCCTGACGTTTGATCGCCAGGTTCTGCTCGATCATCGCCGCAATCCGCAGCGCCCCGCCCAGCGCGCTGTCGAGCACGATGGCCTCTTTGCGCTCGCGCACAAACTGCTGCACGTACTGCCGAAACGCCTCAAACTCACCGGACGGCGCCTGCCCCTTCTTCTGGGCGTCGAGCGCCGCGCGGGCCGAGAACGCAAACAACTCCACCGGCCCGATCAACGTCTCCAGGCGCTGGCGCGCGTAGGCCTCAACTTCCTTTGCCTCCTCCTCGCTGAGCGCGTCGAGCTTGCCCAGCACAAAGAGGATGCGGTCGCGGTTGGCCTTTAAGAGCCGGTCGCGAATAAAGCTGACCTCGCTCTTCTTGAGCACCTGCGTGGCGTCGAGCACATACAAGATCACATCGGCGCGGGGCAGGTACCCGTAGGTGATCTCCACCTTCTGGCGCGAGATGTCGTTGACCCCGGGCGTGTCCACCAGGATCAGCCCCTCGCTCAAAAAATCGTTAGGGTAGCCGATCTCCACATACTCGGGCTCCTCGGAGCTCTCTTCCTCGTGGCGAATCAGCTCGCCAAGGCCCTCATAGCTGACCTCGCGCAGCTCCCCGCCGCGCCGCTCCTTGATCGCCGCGCGCGGCGCATCGGCATGCACAAGATGGGTGATCACCGCGGTGGTCGGCGTGATACCCATCGGCAGCACCTCCTGACCCAGCAGGGCGTTGACCACCGTGGACTTGCCGTGGTTGAACTCCCCCAACACCACCAGCGAGACCTGACCGCGCTCCAGCGCCGGAAGCCGCTCCTCGACCACCTCCTGGTGGATCGAGCGCAACCCGCTGCGCTGAGCCATCTCCGCCAGCTCATCGAGGTAACCGCTGACATGCCCCCGGTTGACGCTCACCTGCGCCTCTGCCTCAGCTTGCTGCGTCATCCATCCTCCTGATTATCGCATCATCACCGTGGACCCACGGCCCTGAAATAAAAACCCGCGCAAGGATCGGGCGAGGACGATCTTCCGCCGTAGTCTCGCAGCACCTGTGGGTTGTGGCATGGCTCATCCCCGTGTCGGATCGCACCTGGTTGACTCCCCACAAGGCCGTCGGCACCACCGGGTGAGCCGAGGTCTGAACACCGGGACGCTGTGCGCCCGATGCCCTCCCTCGACCTCCGATGGTCGATTCCTCGCGGTGTTCAACTCTGGAGACCCGAGCATCGCCGGGATGAAGCACCCAACCTTCAGGGCGTACGAACGACGAATACTGACTCCTCGCCGCGCCTTGCGCGGGCTTATAAGCCTTTGAGAGCATTGCACTTTTCGCCTCTCAAAAGCTCACATCACTTGTATGACTTTCTCGACGTCTCTGTCAACCTCATCGAGCGCCTCGCCACCACGCTCGCCAATAAGCTCGCGGAAATACGCGCTTTTTGCGAAAAGCTGCAGCGCCTGCACCCGCTTGGGAAGGTAGGGGTGCGAGGCCAGGTATTCTTGAAAACGCCCCACGCCTTCTTTGATGCCATCGACCTGACTTAAGTATTCGTCGAGATCGATCTGTTCAAAAAGTTTCTCACTGCCCAGCGCGAGCTTCATCATCACTTTGAGCGCGACCTGCTCGTCGCGGCAGCAGATAAGCCCGGCCCGATCGCAGGTGATCTCCCCGCGCCGACTCCAGCCGTTGAGCGCCAGACGCGCGGGCACCGCCGCCCACTTCACAAAGGTGATGACACCCTGGGAGAGGAAGTTCGCCGCGGTGTGGTAGACCACGTGGTTGTTCTGGATGTGGCCGCACTCATGGCCGATCACAAACTTGAGTTCCTCGGCGCTCAAGCGATCGACCAGCGCGGAGTTGAGCACGATAAAGGCCTCATCATCGGTGCCGTAGGTGCCCGCGTTGAGGCTCGCCAGGTTCTGCGCCACGTAGACGGTGGGCACGGCGATATCAAGCGTCTCGGCGCACTCCACCACCAGGTTATGCAGCTCCGGGAACTGCCGGCGGTTGACCTTGACGCTGCTCCCCAGGAGCGCGTTTTTCTGCACCGCCTTCCAGAATCGCACCGTGGCCTCGACCACGATGCGCACCGGGCGCAGGCGATCGAGGCGGCGCAACACGCGCAGATCGCCGGCGAAGGCGTACTCGCCAAAGCCGGTCTTCTCATCGCGACCGCTTCGCCCCTGATTCTGTCGGTTGATGTATTTGAGAAAGTCGAAGTCGTAAGCAGTCATCGCATCGCCAGGCAAAGGCCGGCGCCCCCTCAAAGGTGGGCGCGCCGCCATAAGATCCAGTCTTCATCGCCCCTCACGCACCGGGGCTGCAGAGCATAACCTCCGCGCCCTCCCAACCTACTCCCCGGGCTGCCACGCTTTAGCCTTCGCTGAGCGCGTCCATCATCTCTTTGAGCGTGCGGCGCGGCGCGGTATCGCGGATGGCTGACTGTAAGCGCACACGGTCCACCGTCGAGAGGGGTTGCAGATCGGTGCGCTCAATCGCGTCGACGATGCGGTCGAGGCTCTCCATCTTCGCGCGCAACGCACCGGCATCAAAGGCCGGCCCGGCGGCCTCACTGCCGCGCGCGCGCTCCCGCTCAAGTTTGAGGCGCTGCTTCAAGCCCTCGATCTCCCCGCGCAGATCGCGCTCCAGAGATTCGAGTGAAGCGCGCGCTGCGCGCGCTTCTTCCAGGGCGCCCTCGGCAGCTTCTGCGCGCCCCTGGAGCGTGTCGCGCTCGGCGCGCAGCCCCTCGAGCTCCTCGCCAAGGCTGGCAAGCTCGGCCTGCGCCGCCTCCAGCCGACCGCCGGCGTCGACTGCCGCCGCACGCAGCGCCTCGATCTCGGCGTTGAGCTCCACCTGCTCGGCCTGCAGGTCGCGGTTGCGCCGCTCGAACTCCCCGAGCAGACGCTCCTGGCGAGCGGCCTCCTTGCGGGCGGCCTCCAGCTCCTCGCGGGCCTGACCGCCGCCGCGGGCCGCACGCAGCTCTTCCTGGGCGCGCTCAAGCTCCCGCTCCAGAAGATCGACATCGCCACCGCGCGCCTCCAGCTGCGACTCGGCCGTCTCGGCCCGCGCGCGCAGCTCGTCGATGCGCGCGGTGGCCTCCTGCAGGCGGCGATCGAGATCTTCGCCCCGCTCCCGCTCGATGATCGCCTCCTGGGAGGCCTCGCGGGTCTCTCGGAGCTCGGCGCTCAAGCGCTCTTTCTCCTCAAGGGCCTCTCGGAGCTCGGTGCTCAAGCGCTCGGCCTCGCCATCACCACCGCCGCCCTGCTGCGCAGCGATCTGCGCTTCTTCGAGCTGGCGGCGAAGCCCCTCAAGCTCATCGGCCTGGCGCGCCGCAAGCTCCTCAATGGCCCGCTTCTCTTCCTGAAGGCGCGCCACATCGACGCCGCCTGCGCCACCGCCAGCGTAAGGATCCACCTCACTGACCTCACTGGCCAGCTCCCGCGGATCGATCTCCAGCACATCATCATAGCCCGCCGAAGGCTCATTGAGCCCGGCGTACTGCCCGCCCCCGGCGCTCACGCCAAAGCTGACGCCGCCCCCATCATCGTCGTTTCCTTGATCGAAGCCACCCTGGTCAAAGCCGTTCTGACCAAACCCACCCTGGCCCGCACCCATGCCCGAGTCGTAGGGGTTCTGGCCAAAGCCGTTCTGACCGCCGCCCTGAGGCTGCCCCGCACCCATGCCCGAATCGTAAGGGTTCTGGCCAAAGCCGCTCGGCGCGCCGCCCTGGTTCGGATTCGGGTTCGGGTTCGGGTTTTGATTCTGGCCCGGGCCAAACCCACCCTGGCCAAAGCCCCCCATCTCCTCCTGACCAAAGTCCTGGGTGACGCGGTTGGCCCCGTAGCCCTGCTCCACCTCCAGACCACCGCCCCCGGCGCCATAATTGCCGTTGAGTTGCGGCGCAGACGCCGCCGGCTGCTGGCTGGCATCCTGATAAAAACGCAGGATGAAGTCCCCGCACCACACCTCATCCTGATCCTGCAAAAACTCCGACGACGTAATCGGCTTACGCTCGTCGTTGATCATCAGGTAGGTGCCGTTGGAGCTGTTGAGATCGACGATCTCGTAGCGTCCATTCGAATAATGGAACTCCGCGTGATGCCTCGAGACGCTCTTTCGATTGGAGCGAATCGTGCAATCTGTCGCTCGCCCGATCGAGACCACCGGGGCCTGAGGCCCCAGCTCCACGCTCATCTCTCTGCCAGACGCGTCCGTGTACACAAGCTTCGCCACCGCCACTACTCCTGCGCTCGTCGCTCTTTTCGATCTGCTCGATCTGCCCGTGAAGCTGCCTTGCTCATTCGACGCCGCATCATAAGGCCGCCGCCTTCCAAGCGTCAATCAAGCCTGAACGCTCGGATAGGATTGCCCCCACTCCCCCGGCCCGCGCCGAGCTTCAGCCCCGCACCCAGGCCCGGGCCCAGCGCACCAACTTGTACACGTTGTACGCCGCCAGAAGCCCCATCAGGAGCGCCATCACCGCGTACCACCAGTGGTCGACCGGACGGCGCCCGTCCTGCACAAAGTAGGCGTTGACGCAGAGCGGCTCACTCTCAAAGACCTGCTCAACCTCGGCCTCCGTCGCCCGCTCCGTCCACCCCTCCTCGGCCCGCTCCTCCTCACTCGCCTCGCGGTAGCGCGCCGTCCAGTTACGCCGAATCGTCTCTCGCCGCTCCTCGGCCAGCCGCTCCAACCCCGCCGCGTCATAATCCTCACAGAACGCCATCCCGTAGCGCTCCCCGTAAAAGCGCTTCAGCCCCCCCAGCCGCTCCCCGCTCGACGCAAACGAAAGCAGCCGCCCCTGCCCCTCATAATAGGTGCGATCATTGTCCCCGGGCTCATCCGAGCTCAGCGCCATCTCCCGCTCCAGCGCGTTCATCCCCGCCAGACGCCCCTCCCGCTGCACGTAGACCTCGCCACCCACCAGCTTAAAAAACTCCCAGTCCCCCCCCTCGCTTCGCCTCGACGGCACCCCCTCCAGGCTCACAAAGGTGTTATGCGCCACCGGCGGCTCCCACCCCGACTCATCGCGCATCTTCGCCGGCCAGCCCGTCACATCCCCGAGCGCCACCGGCTCGCTATCCTCAAAAAAGTACGCGATCTCACTGCGCCAGTCGCTGATCACCGACCCCAGCACCGCGATCACAAGCAGCATCAAAATCGGCTGCAACACCGAGCTCCGCTCGCGCCGCTGCGCCAGCGCCATCAGCTCGTCGTCCACCTGCCCCTGCTCTTCTCTCATCGCGCCCATCCTAGCCCTGCTCAGAGTTCCATGGTCTCAGCCAAAACACGCCGGACTTATACGGTGTTCCGAGGGGGGTCACAACCGTGGGGGGTTGGGAGGTTCGCGAGGTTGGGAGGTTCGGACCGGCGCCGGGGTTCGCGTTTTGTGGTGGGGTGGTTGGGTGGTTGGGTGGTTGTGGGACGCCGGGGTTTGCGGCGTTGGGCGATTCGTGCGTGCGGTGGGGGGGGGCGCTTTTGTGGTTAGGTGGTTGGGTGGTTGGGTGGTTGTGAGACGCCGGGGTTTATGGCGTGGGTCGATTCGTGCGTGCGGTGGGAGATGCATGAGTTTGAGATCGAGCCTGAGATCGAGCCCGAGCCCGAGATCGAGATCGAGCCCGAGATCGAGATCGAGAACGAGCACGAACGCAAGCCCCCCAACCCGAACGCCTCCAGGGCGACGCCTGGCAAGGAGTGAGGGATGAAGCTGTAGCAGCGCTACTGCGAATCCCTCACGACACCGCCAGCGTCGTCCTGGGGCGCTCGGCCCCCCAACCCGAGCGCATCCAGGGCGAAGCCTGGCAAGGAGCCAGGAGGAGCGTGTAGCAGCGCTACTGCGAATCCCTCACGACACCGCCAGCGTCGTCCTGGGGCGCTCGGCGCTCGGCAGCTTGATATCGAAGCCCCGTTCGCTACCTTTAAGCCGCTTAAACCGCACGCCCCACAAACCCACAAACCCGCACACCCCCCAACGCCCTCACGAACCTCTCCCCCCCCGCAAACCCCAACGCCCCACAACCACACAACCACCCAACCACCTAACCACAACCCGCACACCCCCCACCGCCCTCACGAACCTCCCCCACCCCCGCAAACCCCAACGCCCCACAACCACACAACCACACAACCACCTAACCACAACCGCAAACCCCAACGCCCCAACACACCTCCCAACACCGCGAACCCCATGCCCCACACCACCTGCCGCCCCATCTTCCTGATGAGCCCCCCCACCCGCGCCTGGCACCTTAAAGGCCGCGCCAACTTCCGCTCCGCCTCCGCCACCGAGGTCGACGCCTCGCAGGCCCGCGCCGAGTGGAGCGCCCTGGCCGACGCCATCGTCGAGGCCGGCGGCGAGGTCGTGGTGATGCCGCCACAAGACGACGCACTCACCGGGCTGATTTACACCGCCGAGAGCGGCGAACTCTTTCGCGACGAGCAGGGCGACCTGCGCTTTTTGTTGCCGACGATGGCATCACCCCACCGCCGCCTCGAGGCTGAGCTCATCGAGCGTTTTATCCGCGATTCATTTGGCCTGCAGACCCACCGCGTCCAGCACACCTGGGAGGCCCAGGGCGACGCCATCCGCGCCGCCCACGGCGACCAGATCGTGCACACCTTTGGCGAGGGCCCCTACCAGCGCACCTCCCAGGCGGCCTACGCCGAGGTCGCCCCCCGGTTGAGCCCCCAGCACATCCAGCTGGGCTTTAAGGCCGACCCCTGGTTCCACGGCAACACCTTTTTGCAGTTCTTCCGCCGCCGCACCGACACCATCGGACTTGTCTGCCCCGACGCTCTGCTCGATGGCGAGCTCGAACGCCTCCAGGCCTTCCTCGGCCCAGACATCGAGCTTGTCTTCATCTCCCCCGAAGAGAGCCGCGGCTACGACACCAACGCCCTCCAGGTCTGCGACACCGTCATCGCCCCCACCTCCTTCTCGAAGACCGCGCGTCGGGCCACCGACGCCCTCGACCTTCAGGTCAAGACGCTTCCCCTCGACGAGCTTTTTGCCAAGGGCGGCGGCGCCCCGGTCTGCCTCACCAACCGCCTCTGGGGCCTGGACATCGCCGAGGTCCCCGACGAGGTGCGCTGGTCGCTTCAGCCTTCGATCGAGGCGTATACGACGTTGTAGGCCTCGGAGGTTCGCGATGGCCGGCGCTTCGGGTGGGGCGTGGGGGTTCGCGGGTTGTGGTTAGGTGGTTAAGGGGTTGGGTGGTTGTGGGGCGCTCGGGTTCGCGATGCTGGTCGATTCGTGTGGGCGGTGGGGGGGTTATGCGAACCAAAAGATCCGAGCGCACTCAGGGCGGCGTCTGGCAAGGAGCAAGGAGGAAGCTGTGGCAGCGCCACCGCGACGACGCAGCGACACAGCCAGCGTCGTCCTGATGCGCTCGGCACTTGTCGCACCGCGTCATCGCGTCGACTATTTGGCATCTGGCCCGCACACAAGGCTTCAAAGCCCGAGTTGTGCCCGCGCCGCTCCGCCCAGGTCGTCTCGTCGTTTGAGGAAGTTCCGTGACCCCACACACCGCCCCCGATCCCCGCTTCCCCCTCTACCACCCCGGCTACGAGCACGACGGCTGCGGCGTGGGCTTTATCGCCGACACCCACGGGGTAACTCGCAACGACATACTCCGACTGGCCACCGACGCCCTGGCCAACCTCACCCACCGCGGCGCGGTGGATGCCGACACCCGCACCGGCGACGGCGCCGGCGTGCTCTTTGCGCTCCCCACCACCTTCTTCGCCAACTTAAGCGACGAGCTCCGGCTGCCCCGCAAAGGCGGCCCCATCGGCGTCGGCGTGTTTTTTCTGCCCCGCCACGCCCCCGATGAGCAGCACCAGATCCGCCAGCTCGTCGCCGACATCCTCCACGAGCGCGGCTTTTCACAACACGCCTGGCGCCCCGTCCCCACTCGCCCCGCCGTCCTCGGCCTGAAAGCGGCGGCGACCATGCCGCGCATCGAGCAGCTCGTGCTGCCCTTCGACGCCGACGTATCGCCCCTTGCTGCTGATCAAAAACTCTACGCCCTGCGCCGCACCATCGAGTCGCGTCTGCACCGCGGGCGCCTCACCGCCTACATCGCGTCGATGTCCGCCCGCACCATCGTCTACAAAGGCCTGATGATGGGCGACGCCCTGGCCGACTTTTACCCCGATCTGCGCCTCGATCTGCCCACCGCGTTCGCCCTCTTTCACCAGCGTTTTTCCACCAACACCTTCCCCTCCTGGTCGCTGGCCCAGCCCTTCCGCATGCTTGCGCATAATGGCGAGATCAACACGATTTTGGGCAACGCCAACGGCACGCGGCTGCGCCAGGCCGACCTCCACTCCGAGCTCTGGGCCGACGTCATCGACGATCTCAAACCGGTGCTGCAGCCCGGCTTTAGCGACTCCGCCCACCTCGACAACGTCGCCGAACTTCTCACCGTGTCGGGCCGCTCCCCTCTGCACACCCTCACCATGCTCGTCCCCGAAGCCTGGGAGCACGACGCGACCATGGACCCCGCGGTGCGCGCCTACTTCGACTACTACGCCTGCCTCAACGAGCCCTGGGACGGCCCCGCCGCCATCACCTACGCCGACGGCCGCTTCGTCGGCGCCCACCTCGACCGCAACGGCCTGCGCCCCCTGCGCCTTCTGCGCACCCACGACGATCTCCTCTACGCCTGCAGCGAGGTCGGCGTCCTCAACATCCCCGAAGATCGCATCGCCCAGAGATCGCGACTGGGCCCCGGCCATATGATCGCCGTCGACCTCGAAAAAGGCCGCGTGCTCACCGGCGACACCATCAAACCCGAGCTCGCCAGGCGCCACCCCTACCAGAAGTGGCTCGACGAGAACCTCATTCGCGTCCCCCACCGGCCCGTGGCCGACGCTATCGCCCCCGACTTAAGCGACGACCGACGCCTGCGCCTGCAGACCTGCTTCGCCTACAGCCGCGAAGAATTGAAATTTACGCTCGAGCCCATGGCGACCGAGGGCAAAGAAGCCATCACCTCGATGGGCGACGACACCCCCATCGCCGCGCTCTCCCTGCAGCAACGCCCGCTGGCGCACTTTTTCAAGCAGCGCTTTGCCCAGGTCACAAACCCGCCCATCGACCCTATCCGCGAGCGCCACAACATGTCGCTCAGCGTGCACCTGGGCCGCCGCCGAAACTGGCTCACCGAGACCCCCGAACACGCTCGCCAGGTCGCCCTCGACGCCCCGGTGCTCACCGCCGCCGGGATGCAGGCGCTCCACGACGCGCTGCCCCCCGAACGCATCGCCACCCTCGACGCCACCTTCCCCACAACGGATGGCCCCGCAGGCCTCAAAACTGCGCTGGATCGCCTCTCCGCCGACGCCCTGAACGCCCTCAACGCCGGCGCCGAGATCCTCATCGTCTCCGACCGCCAGGTCTCCCCCGAGCGCGCGCCCATCCCCATGCTGCTGGCGGTCGGCGCGCTCGGCACCGATCTGCTCAAAACGGATCTTCGCCTGCGCGCCTCGCTCATCGTCGAGAGCGCCGAGCCCCGCGACTCCCACTTCATCGCCACCCTGCTCGGCTTTGGCGCCAGCGCCGTCTTTCCCTACCTGGCCCTCGACACGCTTCTGGCCGACCTCGACCTTGAGACCTCCCCGGCCCAGCGCATCGAAAATTTTCTAAAGTCTCAGCACCAGGGCCTTTTGAAAATCATGAGCAAGATGGGCATCAGCGTGCTCGGCAGCTACCGCGGCGCCCAGATCTTTGAGGCCATTGGCCTGGGCCCCGACGTCATCGAGCGCGCCTTCCCCAACACCCCCTCCCCCGTCGGCGGCCTCACGCTCGAAGACCTCGCCAGTGATGCGCTGACCCGCCACGCCCGCGCCTTCGAGCCCGACGATCCCACCACCCTTGTCGACCTCGGCCTCCTGCGCTTTCGCCGCAGCGGCGAAACGCACGCCTGGAGTCCGCAGCTCCTCGGCGCCATGAACCGCCTTCGCAAAAACAAACCCGGCGCCTACCCGAAATTCTCCGCCGCCTCCGCCGACCTTGCCCCTCTGCAACTCCGAGATCTGCTGCAACCCTCCGCCCTGCGCCCGGCCATCCCTATCGATGAGGTCGAACCCACCGACGCCATCTGCCGCCGCTTCACCACCGCCGCCATGTCGCTGGGCTCGCTCTCGCCAGAGGCCCACCGCGCCCTGGCCATCGCCATGAACCGCCTGGGCGCCCGCAGCAACACCGGCGAAGGCGGCGAAGACCCCGAGCGCTACACCCTCGACGAGCACGGCGACGACGCCAACGCCCGCATCAAACAGATCGCCTCGGGCCGCTTCGGCGTCACCCCCCTCTACCTGGTCAAAGCCCGCGAGCTCGAGATCAAAATGGCCCAGGGCGCAAAACCCGGCGAAGGCGGCCAGCTCCCCGGCCATAAAGTCACCGACTACATCGCGTATCTGCGCCACGCCACCCCCGGCGTCACCCTCATCTCCCCGCCGCCGCACCACGACATCTACTCCATCGAAGACCTGGCGCAGCTCATCTACGACCTCAAGGCCATCAACCCCGAGGCCGAGGTCTGCGTCAAACTCGTCGCCACCTCCGGCGTGGGCACCATCGCCGCCGGCGTCGCCAAGGCCCGCGCCGACACCATCCTCATCAGCGGCCACGACGGCGGCACCGGCGCCTCCCCCATCACCTCCGTCAAAAATGCCGGCATCCCCTGGGAGATAGGTCTGGCCGAAACCCAGCAGACCCTGCGCCTGAACGGCCTGCGCGAGCGCGTCAAACTCCGCGTCGACGGCGGCCTCAAAACCGGTCGCGACATCATCATCGCCGCCATGCTCGGCGCCGAGGAGTTCAACTTCGGCACCGCCGCGCTCGTCGCGCTGGGCTGCCGCTACGTGCGCCAATGCCACCTGGACACCTGCCCGGTCGGCATCGCCACCCAGCGCGAAGATCTCCGCGAAAAATTCGAGGGCGACCCCGACATGATCGTCACCTACTTCCAGAACGTCGCCCACGAGGTCCGCGACCTCTTAAGCCAGCTCGGCGCCGCCAGCCTCGACGCCATCATCGGCCGCAGCGACCTCCTCAAACTTCTCCCCCACCCCGAGCACCCCCGCGCCCACCGCCTCGATCTTTCCCCCCTGATGGTCGCCCCCGCCCCCCGCCACGGCGCCACCTTCCACACCTGGCCCGGCCCCACCCGGCTCCCATCGCCCCTCAACGAGCGCATCGCCCGCGACTGCTCAGAAGCGCTGGCCACCGGCCAATCCCTGCGCCTCGACTACCCCATCGCCAACACCGACCGCACCACCGGCGCCCGCCTAAGCGGCCTCATCGCCCTCCAGGATCACCAAACGCCCCTCCCCGAAGCCACCTTCGACCTGCACTTCCAGGGCACCGCCGGCCAGTCCTTCGGCGCCTTCCTCAACCACGGCGTCGCCCTCACCCTTCGCGGCGCCGCCAACGACTACGTGGCCAAAGGCATGGGCGGCGGCCGCATCGTCATCACCCCCGACGCCGACCTCACCCCCCTCGACGAAAAAACATCCCACCACACCCTGGCCGGCAACACGCTCCTCTACGGCGCCACCGCCGGAGAACTCTTCATCGCCGGCCGCACCGGCGAACGTTTCGCCGTCCGCAACAGCGGGGCGCTGAGCGTCACCCACGGCGCCGGCGACTACGCCTGCGAATACATGACCGGCGGCATCTGCGTCTTCCTCGGCCCCGTCGGCCACCACTTCGCCGCCGGCATGACCGGCGGTTTAGCCTTCGTCCACGACCCCGACGACCGCCTCCCCACCCGCACGCAGGCCTCCGACGTCGAATTGTCGCGACCCGCCGAAGACGACCACGACACCACCGAACTCCACCGCCTGATCACGCGCCACTTTGAGCTCACAAAAAGCCCGATCGCGGAGGCGATCCTCGACAATTGGCCCGAGAAGGTTGGGGAGTTTTATAAGGTGACGCCGCGGGCCATTCTGGCGTTGAAAAAGGCGGAGGGGGTGGCGTGAGGGGGCTTGCGGACGTTGGGGGGCGCGCGGATTGTGGTTGTGTGGTTGTGGGGTTAGGTGGTTGTGGAACATCAAAATTCACGAAGTTGGTCGATTCGTGTGGACGGCTGGAGTAGCACAAGGCAGCGCAGCTCCAGGATGCCTGGTATTGACGAAGCCCGGGCGCTCACGGAAGCTGCCAGTGAATCCATTTCGAGGCCGTCACCACCATCGACCCTCCCCCCTCTACCGCTCGCCCTCGTTAAACAGGTGATCTCGTGAGCTTCGCAAGCCCCATAAAACAACTCAGGATTGCGGGTTTCAAGTCCATCCAACTCATGGACGATTTGAAACTCCGATCTATTAATATCCTCATCGGCGCGAACGGCGCCGGAAAAAGCAATCTTGTGAGCTTCTTTCACATGCTTACCGAAATGATGGAAGGGCGCCTTCAATCCTGGACGCGTAAGCAAGGCTCTGCGGACCGCATTGTTACCTTCGGCGTGAAAGAAACGGCGCACATTTTCGCCTCTGTCAGGTTCGGCAGAAACGGCTATGACTTCACGCTGGCACCGACGGTCGATGGTGGGTTTGTCATTCAGGAAGAGAAGACATTTTTCGATGGTAATCTGGGCCCAATTAAAAAATCACTTGGCTCAGGACACAACGAAGTGTGGCTCCCAAAACACTATAAAAAACTCTCCGAGCAGCAGAACATTGTAACTCACTGCTACGAATCCATCTCCAACTGGAAAGTCTTCCACTTCCACGACACCAGCGACACCGCCGGCGTCAAGCGTCTGGGCTCGCTGCACGACAACGAATACCTACGTCCGGACGCCTCCAACCTCGCGGCATTCCTCTACCGGCTCAAACACGAACATGAGGCGACCTACGAGCAGATCCGCAAGACGGTGAGCCTGGCGATCCCCTTCTTCGACGATTTCGTGCTCAAGCCCCAGGCCCTCCCCACCGAGGAGGAGCAGATTCGGCTGCTCTGGCGCCAGAAAGACAGCGACTACCCCTTCTGGCCCAGCCAGCTCTCGGATGGCTCCATTCGTTTCATCTGCCTGGCCACCGCGCTGCTGCAGCCCGAGCCGCCCTCGACAATTATTATCGATGAGCCGGAGCTCGGGCTTCATCCCTATGCCATCACGCTTCTGGGCTCGTTGATTCGCTCGGCCTCCAAGCGCATGCAGCTCATTGTGTCAACGCAGTCGGTGCCCCTCGTCAACGAGTTCTCCATCGAAGACCTGATCATCGTGGAGCGCGAAAACGGCGCCTCTGTCTTTCGCCGCCACGACGAGAAGGACTTTGAACTCTGGCTGGAGGAGTACACGGTCGGCGAGTTGTGGGAGAAGAATGTGTTGGGGGGTAGGCCGGGGCCGGATGGGGGGGCAGGGCAATGACGCGCGTCTGTGTCATCTGTGAGGGCCAGACCGAAGAGACCTTCGTCAACGATGTCCTCGTCCGTCCTTTTGCGCATCAAGGCGTGTACCTCTCCGCCGCCCTGATCGGAAAACCCGGCCATAAAGGCGGTCGCGTCAACCTGCAGCGCCTCACGCGCGACCTTCGCGCCATCCTGAGCGACCCCGCCATCTACTGCACCACCTTCTTCGACTTCTACGGCCTCCCCGCCGACTTCCCTGGCAAGCAAGACGCGAGCGCCCTCCCCACGCCAGCGGCCCGCGCGGCGCACCTCCTCGACGCGCTGACCCAAGCCTTAAGCACGCACCTCGATGCCCAGGCTCTTCGTCGCTTCATCCCCTACGTGCAAATGCATGAATTCGAGGGGCTCCTCTTCAGCGCCCCCGACGCGCTGGCTCGTGGCATCGACCAACCCCAACTCGCCGGCGCCTTCCACGCGATCCGCGACGCCTTCGCCACCCCCGAAGATATCAACGACTCCCCCCAGACGGCCCCCTCCAAACGCCTCGCGGCCCTCTATCCCCCCTACGACAAAGTTTTCCACGGCTCCATCGCCGCCCTGGACATCGGACTCGCGACGATCCGCGCCGAGTGCCCGCTCTTCGATGGTTGGCTCAGCACGCTCGAAGCGCTGGGCCCCTCCGAAGCGTGAGTGGCGAGTTTTGCCAACAGATCGGCGACTCAGACCCCTTACCTCTCGTTTTACCCGGGTAAATCGACAACTCAGACCCCTTACCTCTCGATCTACTCAGGTAAATCGACAACTCAGACCCCTTACCTCTCGATCTACTCAGGTAAATCGACAACTCAGACCCCTTACCTCTCGTTTTACTCAGGTAAATCGACAACTCAGACCCCTTACCTCTCGTTTTACTCAGGTAAATCGACAACCCAGACCCCTTACCTCCCGTTTTACCCGGGTAAATCGACAACTCAGACCCCTTACCTCCCGTTTTACCCGGGTAAATCGACAACTCAGACCCCTTACCTCCCATTTTACTCAGGTAGGTCTCCAGCTCAGCGATTCTCCCCGCACGCCCCCCAACGCACTCACGAATCGACCCACCCCGCGCACCTCCCAGGCCCCACAACCACCCAACCACCCAACCACCTGACCACACCAACCGCCCCCCCAACGCGCTCAAAAAAAGAGCCCCCCGAACTCGCCGGAGGGCTCCAAATCACGCTCACATCATCAACGCCTTACTCACCCGAAGGCTCCACCACCGGCGTCGGCTGCACCGGCGGCGCATCGTTCAGCACCACCTCGCCAGCCTGGGGCGCCTCGGTATCGGTGCTATCCGAGCCACTCGGCCGCCCCGGACCTTTGTAAATCGCGGTGACCGGCAACATCAGCTGCCGCAGGCTCTCATTTTCATTGAGCGAGAGCGCCCCCTCCACAAACTGCCGCGCGGCGACATAGGCGCGGCGAGCCTCGTCGCGGGCCGCGAAGAGCTTCTGCATGGCGAGCACCGCGTCGGAGTTCTCGGCGTTGGCGGCCTTCCGGGCCTGCACGAACCCGTCATAGGCGGCCTGCGCATCGACCACCACGGCGTGCTCTGCGCCCAGGGCGTCGTTGGCGTAGGTCAGCGCGCCCTCCATCAGCGCCCGGGAGCGGTCCATCCCCAGCGCCCGAAAGCCCGAGGGCGGAAGGGGCATCCCCCGCTCCAGCCGCTCCTTCAAACGCGCCGCATTCGCCCTCACGTCGGCCACCGCCCCGTAGTAGTTCGACTGCGCCGTGGCGTAGAGACGCTCGTACGCCCCATCCATCGCCACATCGGCCTCGGCCACCGCCTCGGCCGCCCGCGCCGCCTCCTCGCCCTCCGCCAGCGCCTCACCCACCGCCGCGCTGTAGGGCACCAGCGCCTCCTCCAGCAGATCCGCCGCCAACACCAGCGCCTGCTGCCCGCGCGCATGCGCGGTCTTGGGCGCCATCGCCCGGATCTGATCCGCAGCCCGCTCCATCCACGCCTTCAACGTCACATCAAAATGAGTCTCAGACATCGCATAACTCCTTCTTCAGAAGCTCCGCCCATCCCCCGAGCGCGCCACGCAAGCCTCGCTGCACCATTGCAGACGTCCGCCAGTCGCGCGCCGGATTACCAGCAGCGGTGTCTCCCCCCGGGGGAGACGGTGTGTTTACGAATGCCTCGGTTTTGCCACGAAGGGGGTGGGGGGGCAAGGGGTGGGGAGCGCGTGACGCGCGCGGCGCCGGGGTTTGATGCCCGCGCGCTGTTCCCCCATGTCGTAGGGGCGGGTCTTGTGCCCGCCCCGTACTCCGAGGGGAGTTCACCGACGTGGAGGGTTATTCGGGAGGGAGGATCACCCGGGTGACCTGAATGTCGATCGCGCCTTTGCCCGTGCTCGGATCCTCGCCAAAACTCACTGGCGAGTCGACGGACTGGCAGGACCAGTCAAAGGTGGTGGTGTCGCCGGCGTGGGTGGTGAGTTCGGCGCTGACGTATCAGGAGTCGGGGGTGATCAGACAGCAACTGATTTCTATGACATCAGGCGCAAATTCCTCGCCAATCATATAATTGTATGCATGCATCATTCGCCTATAACCCACAAACTTCTCAAAACGAAACCCTAGGAACGTAATACTTCCGTTTAGTCAAATGGCCACCCGTATAGACATTTCAAACAAAACAAACATTTACAGCTCAGGGAATTGACTCCAAACCTTTCCATCTAACATACGACCACCGGATTTCGAAGTATTCCCTCCCCATTGTTTAAAAAAGAACGCCACCTTTTGTTCAATACACTGATCCCGAATTCGCCTGACCCAGGTTACCTTCTCATCAACGGGCACCCAGGCGCCATCAATTCGTTCAACTAATCCACGTCGCCTTCGAGTGCGTTCCCTCCAAAGATGACTACCCGACTCACCGCCTACAATCACCCAATGGATATCTTTTAGATTTAATTTACTCAAGGGCCCAATTAATGGCTCACAACTCAAAAAGCGTATTTGTGCCGGGGTCTCACGCAAAAATTGAATTCGATTTTGAACAGTAGCATCCTCGACTGATGTGCCCAACCATATATGATTAGATGGTGTATAGATTCCTTCATCGACCATTTTCGAGAGAATCATAGCCATCCGCTCAGGCCTTTTTGTCAGAATTTGATATTGATGTTGTGGTGTATCCATCATTACTCGAAAAATTCTTCGCAAGAAATCGAGCGGAGCATCTTCATGAAAAAGGTCGCTCATTGAGTCAACAAATACGCGTCGCGGCTTTCGCCACTTCCGCGGCTCATCTACTTTGTCCGCGTGAATAGTAAAGTCAAAACCATTCTCATACCTAACACTTCCCATAGCTTTAAGTCGCAACGCCATATTCTCTGCGTAGCAAAATTTACATCCTGACGAAACTTTAGAACATCCGGTAGATGGATTCCATGTTTGATCAGTCCATTCTATTCCTGTATTAGCCATGCGTGGTCACCGGTATGATTTCAAACTTAACATGATCAGCAAAAGTGCCTTTTTTTCTTCCCTTCAAACAACTCTTCACTCTCAACACCCCTTCATCTTCCAACTCCTTTAGTATTTTTGTGTAATGTTTATTGACAAATGTATGTGCCGTCCCGGTTTCAGCTTCGTACTTTTGAATAATTTCCCTTCGTGAAACACATTCCCCCATAAACATTTCCACAATCCCTCTCTTTAATTTATTAAGGGGATTAAACTCTATCAAACGTGGTTGCATCTCCATCATTTCGTTAAATAATGGAGGTTGATCAAGATCAGCAGAACTCAGCGTTGACATGATATTCTTCATTATTTCATATCCTTTAAAATGAGCACTCGCAAAAAACAAATGATGGCTAGCGCGGGTTGAGCTATTCTTCATAGGAAATTCATAAAATAACACCCATGCTCCACCCGCATCTTGCAGCACACCAACCATTTCGTTCAGAATTAATCGCTTTCGTTCAAGCGCTGAGTTTTTTCCTAATCTTAATAATTCTGCTCTTAACTTATTTGCACGCTCGGCCGATCCAAAAATATTATTAACATGATCTACAACTACCGGATTATTCAAACCAGGATTAATACGATTATAGTTAAAAAACAAAATCAGATCCGTACCCCACTTTGATAAAATCGCTTCAAACAGTGAAGCTGTAAGTCCTTCATAACCCCATGGGTCTAAAAAAAACAACGATGGGCATTGCACTTTTTCTTTAACCCTTATAGCAAAACTGTTGCTTACCGAAAAGTTGCCCACCCTGGGCTCAAAACGTAAATTATTCACTCCATCCAACTGGGACACATGAGACTTAAGCCTTTCTGAAATTTCTTTATTTTCATCATTTAAAAAAACAAGAAGTCTTTTAGACAGGTCTGGAGATTGTATTGCACTTCTTACAATTCGAATTGCTGTAGAAGGAGTACCATCACTATAAACACCAGCCCCAGCAAATGGATCAAAATATGCAATTAAATTTTTATGTTTATTTTGCTTTTCCGAAAATCGATTTTGTGTATTCATTATAACTTTAGACCATGTGTCAAAATACCGGCACACAATATCGGCTTTAATTTTTGAAAGCACGGTCGGTTCATCGAAGAAACTTTTGTCAGCCATATACCCTCCTTTTATATGCGTCTTCACATAACAAATTAACACGTTTTAAATCTAATACTTTTTAGAACCACCGCCCCCCATCCACCTCCACCACCACCCCGGCCGCCGCCAACGCCTCCAACGACGCCTCGATCGAGGCGTTGCGGGACTTCACACGGCCGCCCTTGGTGAAGTGCTCCTGGAGCGCCTCGGTGGTCAGGCCCGGCTTCTCTTTGACCAGGGATTTAATGGCCTCGTGCCTGGCGAGCTCATCCTTGGGCCAGGTGCGCTCGTGGAGCACCACCACGCTCTCGGCCTCGTCCTCCTCCTCATCCACCACCGTGTCCATCGCGTTCTGCACGGCGGCGCCCGTGCCCTCCGGATTCTGGTACTCGGGCCGCAACCAGCGAATCAGGCCGCGCGCCTCCTCTTCGGCCCGCTCACGGTTGAGATCGACCAGGCGCTGCAAAATCTCTTCGTCTTCCAGATCGTGCGGCCAGCCATACGCGTCGGCCACGGCGCGGTCGAGCTCGTCGTGCAAAGGCAAAAGGTGCGAACTCACCAACCCCTGCTCATTGATCGTGCGCTCTTTCTCACTCAACGATTCGCCGGCGCGCAGCTTCTCCAACACGTTGTACATGTCGGTGATGGTCAGCTTGGCGTGTTTCTCCTGCTGTTGCTTACGCAGCGCATCCAACCGCTCGCCAAGGTCACGGATGGTAGCTTTTTGTTCGTCGGTGGCGTCGGGGAAGGGGAAGGGGTCGAAGCATCGCGTTTTCGTATAACGCGGATCATTGCCGACGCCCAATCGACCGCCGGATGCCAATGCCCATAGAACATGGAGTGAGCTTGAGAATACTCCTAAATAAAACGCATCTTCTAAAGCAAAGTTTACAACCGTGTTTTCCGTTAATATATCGGCACTCAAAAACTGAAACACCCTGTGTTTAGATGTTTCGGGCGTCACGATATATCGTCGAATATCCTGCAATGCTGGACGCAATGTCGCGCATGGTTCGCCAAAGATCCACCAATTTTCTCGTCGAGACTTGCGACGATTTTGATCTCGTTCAGGTTTTACCCTTTCAAACAACCACTGGTACGCAGCGGGAAAACGACTTTTAACCTCATCAACCGAGAGTCCATAAAAGTCGATTCCTAACACTCCCCTTGGATTATGAATTAGATCCCTACCGTTTCGTAATGGTCGGATGTGTTTTTTCAATTCATCATCATTCTTTTCGCCTAGCGTTTCAGCGTCGTGCATATCAATTTTAAATCCTGCCCCAAACAGCCCCACCCCCCGAGTTGAGAGATTTTCTCCAGCCTTGAGAGGCATAACGGCGGTAATATCAACACCAATCTTCAAATTAGGATGAATCACTCCTCTCACAAGTTCTAGCACTACCTCGTGTTCACCGCCCGAATGTTCCTCAGACAATGATGAAACCACATGACCTAGAGTCCCATCATGCTCACCTAGCGAAACAACAGTCATTGCAATTCGAACAGCCGCGCCATCTTGTGAATCAACCCATGGATGGTCGGGTATCGCAAATACAATGGACGCTGGATGGCTCTTATCAGAAAGGACAGCGCTCGTAACACGTTGCGCAAACGTTTGGCGTATACTATTCGTTGTGATCAATCCAAACCTGCGCAAGATTGAACCAACAAGCATGTCTGACGCTCTTGCCCACCAGTACATGACGTAATCGCAGCTTTCGGGCACATTTGGGTATAGTTTTCGCAATGTTTCCACGTAACCATGAGTTAAAGCGTCGCGCATGCGATAATTGCCAATAAACGGCGGATTCCCCACCACATAATCTGCCTCCGGCCACTCCGCCTTCCTCGGATTCACATAGTCGTAGACCACCTTCCGCGCCTTCTCGTCCGGTACCTGCTCGCCGGTCACCGGGTGCACCTTCATCGTCTCGCCATCCCATACCGTCACAGGCTCGCCGTGTTCATCCAGGCGCGGGACTTTTTCGTCGTAGGCGAGCACGGCGTCGCGGAGCTCGATGTTGTGGTGGTCGCGCAGGATGGGTTCGGAGGGCAGGGAGTTGGGGTGGCGGCGGCGCCACCACTGCAGGTAGCCGATCCAGATCACGAGCTCGGCGATCTCCTTGGCCCAGGGTTTGATCTCGATGCCGAAAAACTGCGCAGGGGTAACCGAGAAATCCGCCAGCCCCAGGGTCTGCTGGGTATGGCCGAGCTCAGCGAGTCGGGCGTCGATCTCGGCCTCGATGCGTTTGAGCAGGTCGAAGGTGACGTAGAGGAAGTTTCCGGAGCCACACGCCGGATCGAGAATCCGGATGGTGCCCAGCTCCTTTTTAAACTCCAGCACCAGCTCGATGGCTTTCTTGACGTCTTTTTCGGCCGGCACCTCATCACCCTCGGTGGCGGTGAGGCGTTTGATCTCGGCCTCGATCAGCTGCCACTTCTCGCGCAGGGGCTCCTCAATGGTGGGGCGTACCAGGCGCTCGATGTAGGCGCGCGGCGTGTAGTGCGCGCCCAACGCGTGACGCTCTTTCGGGTTAAGGGCGCGCTCCAGAAGGGTGCCAAAGATGGAGGGCTCCACGTTGGTCCAGTCCGCCCGCGCGGCCTCGTAGAGCTTTTCGATCTGGGCTTTACTCAGGGGCAGCGCCTCGGCGTCGCGAAAAAGCGCGCCATTAAAGTGATGGATGGTGCCCACAAAGGGGATGGTGCCGCCAGTGTCCATCGTGCGCCACAGCGCTTCGAGCTCGTCTTTGAAACGCGAAGGGTCAGGGAGCCAGCGCTCGCGCAGGTATTTTTCAAAAAGGCGGTTCTCCAACAGGTTGATATCCTCGGCGAACATCGTGAAGAGACAGCGCATCAAAAAGCGGGCGATCTTTTCGGGATCATGCCCGCTCTCCTCCAGGTTTTTCGCCAGAACCGCCAGCCGCTCCGCCACATCCCGCGTCACATGCGCCGCTACCAGATCGGGGTTTCGCTTCGAGGGATCGTCCAGCAGGTCACGCAGCAGCGAGTACACCTCGGGGTCGGCGAGCTCTTCGAGGGTGAAGGAGCCGCGGGCACCGTATCCTCCAAAGGTGCCGCTGAACGCCGTCCAGATATCGAAGCGGTACCCCACATCCACCACCATCAGGATCGGCGGCACCCCATCGGTAGCATACGCGGCATAGCGGCGCGCCTGGTGGAACGCGGCCTCCATACGGTCCTGATAGTTTTTGGTGCCCCGGCGGCCGTGGCCCGGCGCAGCATGGTGCGTAAAGGAGCCCTGCTTGGCCTCAATCACCCACCGCCCCGCCCTGTACACATCCATCCGCTTCGGATGCGACTCGCCGGGAATCGTCACCGGCGCCTCAAACACCACATGCCGCTCCGAGGCCGCCCCCTCCAGGATGTCGAAGTCGAGCTTCATAAGCCCGAAAAGCTCACCGAAGAAGGTCTGGGAGTAGCGGGACTCCGCGCCGCCGGCGTCTTTCCATCGCTCGATAAAGGCGAGCACCGCGTCGCGGTCGAAGGTGGGATCGGGATCGTGAACGAGGTTCAAGAGGTGCTGAAGATTGTACGGCATGGTGCTCCCCGGGTACGGCGCGTGGGTGACAGTTACGTACGTTTACCATAGCGCCCCCGCCCTTTCGATTCGCTTTTCGCCGGAAGCACGATCAAAAGCCCTTATCCCACCGTGCCCGGATCAGCCCTCGGAAAGCCGAGCTCGTGATTTACTCAGGTAAAACGACGACTCAGACCTCTTACCTCACGATTTACTCAGGTAGATCGGCAACTCGGCCCGCTTACCTCGCGTTTTACCCAGGCAAATCGACGATTCAGACCCCTTACCTCACGTTTTACTCAGGTAAATCGACGACTCAGATCCCTTACCTCACGTTTTACTCAGGTAAATCGACGACTCAGACCCCTTACCTCACGTTTTACGCAGGTAAATCGACGACTCAGACCACCTATCCTCGGTTTTACGCGGGTAAATCGACGACTCAGCCTTCTCCCCTGCGCCCCCCCAAACGCCCTCACGAATCGACCATCGTTGCGCCCCCCGACGTCCCACAACCACCTGACCACCCAACCACCTGACCACAAAGCGACCCCCCCGGCGGCCTCACGAATCGACGGATGTCAGTTCGCCTCAACCGGCAAATGCAACCTCAAGCCCACATGATGCGCCGGCATCCAGGCCGGCCGGTCGTGTTGCAGCACGGCCTGGTAGAAATACCCGATCTCAAAGTGTTCGCCGGCATAGTACGCGCCGAGGGTGGCGCCGGGCACCACCCCGAGGTGCTCCACCCCGACGCCCAGGCCCAGCTCCAGGGTCAGCCCCCCGAAGGGGCCCATGCCCGAGAGGCGGCCGCGTCCGTAAAGCGTGCCCCCCTCGATCCCCTCCCAGTTTGAGGGCACCACGAGGGTAACATCGACGCCGACGCCAGCCCGAACCATGGTGTTCATGCCGGCGAAGGGAAAACGCGACTCGCAGGCATACATATACCCCGCGCCCAGCCCGATCCGGTCATTGAGGCCGTACTCCAGGCGCAAGCCGGGGACATGCACCCGCGTGTTGACCGTGGTCTCGCGCAACGCCGAGGGCGCCAGAAACTGCTCCTGGGCGCTCGCCAGGGTCGTCGTCATCATCACCGCCCCCATCACCACCAGCGCCGCCACGCCCGAACTGCTCGCCATGCCATACTCCTCAATCACAAACACCACGGGCACCCACAAGGGGGGCCCTTACAGTTGCGCACACGCAGCCGCGCTCCCCCGAACGTGCTCACGAATCGACCCACACCGCAAACCCCGGCGTCCCACAACCACCCAACCACACAACCACGTAACCACAAAGCGTCCCCCCCCCCAACGCCCTCACGAACCGCACGCCCCCCAACCCGAGCGCCCCCCCACCCATGCGTATTTAAAAGAAGAGCGTGAAACTCGTACTCTCCCGAATCTCCACCCCCTGACTCCCCGCCACGTTCCCAAACGTGCCTTCGACCATGTAGATCCGCCCCTCCTCCACGTTGAACACCGTCGTCGCGTCCACCTCGGACTTCATGGTCGGCGAGGCCGCGCCGACCATGGCCATGTCCTGGTCAAACTCGTCGTCGAAGAAGTCGTCGTCGTCGCCAAAATCATCGCCGAAGCCGTCGTCGTCGCTCTCCTCGTAGGCGCGGGCGGTGGCGATGGTGTTGTCGGTCATCTGCTGGCTGTCCACGTCGAGCTCGATGCGCAGGGTGCCACACGAGCTCATCTCGCACTGCTGCTTCGGACCGGCGGTGGCTTTGACGGTGCCGGCGGGGAACTCCGTCTCAAACACATCGCCGGCGGCGACCGCGCCCTGGGGGAGCTCCAGGAGGCTGAGCACCTGCACGGGCAGCACGTCGAGGTGCTGCACCGGGCGCTCCTGCTCCTCGGTGCGGGTGCGCCGGGTGGGCGCCACCTGGCGGGTGCCCCCCTGCAGGCTCACGCGGCCGGTCTTCGGGTCGATGCTCGCCGACGCGCTCACCTCCACGCCATTGGCGCTGGCGGACGAGTTCATCGAAATGCCGTCGTCGCCCACCTCGTAGCGCAGCACGGCGGTCGGGCCCTCTTCGGTGATCTCGACGACCACGCGCTCAAAGAACTCCAGGCGCCCGCTGCGATCCATATACGCCCGCAAGGTGCGCACCTCGGCGGGCAGGTCGTCGAGGCTCGTCGCCCCGCCCCACTGGCCGCGCATCTCCATCGCGTCCACATGGAACGCCAGCTCGTAGCGCCCATCCGGCGCCATCCCCACCACCTCCATCCGAATCGCGGTGCTCATCTCAACGCGATCTTTGAAGAGCGACGAGTCGCCCCCGCCCATCATCTGGCCCATCATGGCGCCCATCTGTCCGCCCACCTTCATCTCAATATCGCTCGTGGCGTTGTACTGAAGCTCCAGCTCCTCGCCGGCCTCAAGCTCCCACTCCCAGCGCTCGGCCTGCCCGCGGGCCTGGGCGGGTGCGGGCTCCGAGCGCTCCTCGACCGCCGCGACCTCTTCGGCCTTATCGCTCTCTTCGACGGCGTCGACCTCTTCGGCGGCCGTCGCGGCCTGCTGCGCCTCGCCAGTCGCTTCGGCCTGCGCCGGGCGCTCCTGGGGCGCTTCGGTGACGTAGACATAGGTGGGGGTGCAGCCGCTCACTCCAAAAATTGCGGCGAGGATCAGGGTCTTCTTCCAGCTCATACAAACCTCTCCAAATCAGTCTCAATCGTGGTGATTCGACAGTGTTTTTAAATGACGCGTCGCTTGAGCGTGGCCCTATATACGCGGAGGAGGGCGAGGGATTCAAAACGTGTCGGAACGTCGGGGTTTGCGGCGCGGGGCGATTCGTGTGGGCGGTGGGAGGTGCGCTTTGTGGTTAGGTGGTTGGGTGGTTGTGGGGCGCCGGCGGTTCACGGAGTGGGGCGATTCGTGTGGGCGGTGGGGGGTGCGCTTTTTAAGCGCGTTGTCAGGGTTGGGGTTGTGGGGCGCCGGCGGTTCATGAATGGTATTTTGTTCATACATCCACTCAGATCGGGCGCGTTTCAATGGCGGAGGGCTTGAATATGAAATGGTTTCGCGAGGATCGGCAGCGACCACACCACCGTCTGGATGCCTGGCGCTATGGGCGAGATTTTGCGCTGGTAATTTACCAGGTGACGCGCCACTTCCCGAAGGAGGAGCGCTACACGCTGACGGCACAGCTAAGACGCGCGGCCGTCTCAATCCCCAGCAACATTGCCGAGGGCGCGGCACGACGAACGAGCAAGGATTTCTTGCGCTTCCTCTACAACGCCCGCGGCTCCCTGGAAGAGGTGGATACCCAACTCGAAATCGCCAGCGAACTCGACCTCCTCTCGGCCCGCGACATCGAACTGCTCCAAAAGACCTTCGACCCGCTAAGCCGCACCCTCACCGGCCTCATCCGCGCCATCCAACGCAAAACCGACGCCCACTGAACCGCACGCCCCCCAACGCCCTCACAAATCGACCCACACCGCACGCCCCGGCACCTCACCACCCCAACCGCCCCCCCCAACGCCCTCACGAATCGACCCACACCATGAACCCGAGCGCCCCACAACCACCTAATACTGCTTGATTGATTCTTCCGATTTTGATTGCGGCCCTGGTCGAAGCCTGATCTAACGCGCTTATGGACATTTCAAACTTCACATCCTCGTGCGCAGATCTCGAATCCTTCTGCGATTTCGTCTTCAGCGACTGTTCGGGCAAGCCGCTCAGGGCCAACCTCGGGGCGTGCGTTGAGGCGCGGCTGTCGACGGCCAAACGAAAGACCCATCAGCCGGCGGGGATTCAACTGGCCGCGACGCC